>JAIFKY010000299.1 GCA_020049345.1 Anaerolinea sp. | reverse complement strand
CGAACAGGTTGAGGGTGGTGTCGATGCGTTCGAGGTCCAGTTCCGGCAGCGCTTCGTGCGCGAATCTGTAGTTTTCCAGCCCAGTGGTCAACGCCGATCGGACATCCTGCTCCAGATTGATTTTGATGTGGTCTGCTTTTCTTTGGTCTATGGGCGCAACTTTTTTCATAAGGGGGTGTTCCTGACTGTGACGTACATAACGCTGGCTTGACACGGTTTATAGACCGATTACAATAAGCCAGTCAAAATTATAAACAGGAGGCTGTCATGTCTGACACATATAGTGAACTTGTAATAATCGTAAAGGATTTACTCGGCGCGGATGAGGCGAAAATTACCCCCGAAGCCCGCTTCCGTGAGGACCTCGAAGCGGATTCGCTCGATCTCGTTGAGTTGATCATGGCTTTTGAAGATAAATTCGGCGCAGAAATTTCTGATGAAGATGCCCAGAAGATTACAACTGTCGGCGAAGCCGCCATATATATCGACTCACATAAGAAGTAATTAATTGGTGTGATTATAACTGTAGAGCCGCCTGTAAGGGCGGCTCTATTGTTTAACTATTTATTCGCCTGAGCGGAGGGTTGAGTGTTTGCCGAACTGCCAACTCTTCGACTGCGCTCAGGATATATAGGATTTTTACAATAAAGTCGGAATTTCTTCCGGGTGCTTGGCAACTTTTACGCCAGCGGCTTCGAGGGCTTTGATCTTGTCTGCGGCCGTGCCTGCGCCGGCTTCGATGATCGCGCCAGCATGTCCCATGCGTTTTCCGGCGGGTGCGGTTTGACCTGCAATGAAAGCGGCGACAGGTTTTGTCATTTTGCTTCCAATGTATGCGGCGGCTCTTTCTTCTTCATTCCCGCCGATTTCGCCGATCATAATGACTTTTTCAGTCTTGGGATCGTGCTCGAACATTTCCAGTACATCAAGGAAGTTTGTGCCATTGACCGGGTCGCCGCCAATGCCTACACAAGTAGATGCTCCCATGCCGAGGTTTTTCATGGCGTACAGCACTTCATAAGTAAGTGTTCCAGAACGTGAGACTACGCCAACGTTTCCGGCAATGGCAATATCACCAGGGATGATGCCAACCTTTGCTTCACCAGGCGTTAACAAACCGGGGCAGTTCGGTCCAATGAGGCGAACTTTTTTCTGGTCGAGGTAGTTACGTACGCGCATCATATCCTGTACGGCTACGCCTTCGGTGATGCAGATGATGAGTGGAATACCCGCATCTGCGGCTTCGAACATGGCATCTGCGGCGAAACGCGCAGGCACAAAGATGATGGTGGCGTTTGCGTCTGTGGCTTCTTTGGCAGTTTTGACAGAGTCAAAGACGGGAAGTTTTCCATTCAGTACCCATTCACCGCCTTTGCCGGGGGTTACGCCGCCGACAACGTTTGTGCCGTAGGCAACCATTTGGGTGGTGTGGAATAAACCTTCATTGCCAGTAACGCCTTGTACGATCAGGCGTGTGTTTTTATCTACTAAGATGCTCATGGTTTAATTCCCTTTTTTCGCGGCTTCTACAGATTTTCTCGCCGCATCCGCCAGTGTTTCCGCGGTGATCATATTCGCGTTTTCAAGCAGTTTGCGTCCTTCTTCTGCATTTGTTCCAACCAGGCGTACTATCATTGGGACCTTCGGCTTTACTTCTTCCATTGCTATCAGAATACCGCGAGCAACTTCGTCACAACGTGTAATGCCGCCAAAAATATTGAACAAAACGGCTTTTACGTTTGGATCGGTGAGAATGATGCGCATTGCCGCTGTTACTTTTTCTGAACTTGCGCCGCCGCCAATGTCGAGGAAGTTGGCTGGTTCGCCGCCGAAGAGTTTGATTACATCCATGCTGGTCATTGCCAAACCCGCGCCGTTAACCATGCAACCGATGTTGCCGTCCAGTTTGATGAAGGATAATCCGTATTTGCGGGCTTCGATTTCGGATGGATCGTCTTCGTCTGTGTCACGCATTTCGTTCAGGTCTGGCTGGCGGAAGAGTGCGCTGTCGTCGATCATCATTTTTCCGTCAAGCGCAACCAGTTTCTTGTCTTTTGTAATCACAAGCGGATTGATCTCGGCAAGCGTTGCGTCGGTGGCTTTGTAAACTTCCCATAACCCCATGGCAACTTTTACAAAGTCTTTCATGTATTCGCGCGGCAGGTCTATGGCTACTGCAACATCGCGCGCTTGATATTCACGCAAGCCCAACAGCGGATCAATATGGCTCTTGATGATTTTGTCAGGAGTTTTTGCCGCCACTTCTTCAATATCAATACCACCTGCCGCAGAAGCGATCATGACAGGCTTCTTTGCGGCGCGGTCATTGGTAATGGAAAAATAGATTTCCTGATCTATGGCAGAAGCCTCATCTACAAGCACCTTGCGAACCGGCAGACCTTTGATATCCATACCAAGTATCTGTGCGGCAAGTTGCGCGGCTTCAGCGGGATCTTTGGCGAGCTTTACGCCGCCTGCTTTACCGCGTCCACCTACCAGCACTTGTGCTTTAATGACAACGCGGCCACCTAGTTCTTCAGCAATTTGTTTTGCTTCCTGAGCGGTAGCCGCAACTCGTCCCTTTGGAATTGGGATGCCATACTTTGAAAAGATTGTTTTGGATTGGTATTCGTGGAGTTTCATTATTCTCCCTCGGGGGATGTTTTATTTTACAGCGAGGGAATTATACCAGAATACAAAAAGGTGAATGGAGAAAGGTAAGAATAAAAAGGGATGAAGTTTTTATCCTTCATCCCTTTTTATTCTTTATGGAAGTGTGTATCGTCTCAAACGATTATTGGTACTGTCTGTGACCCATACGTGCCCGTCATTGTCTATTGCGATGCCTGAGGGCAGCCCCATGCTTGAGTCAGAGTTGAGATCATCCCAAACTCGGACAAGCGATCCGTTCGGATCAAACTCCATGACGCGGTAGCCATCGGGGTCCGTGACAAACACATGCAGATCGTCGTTTACGGCTATGAATGGTTTGTTATCAAGTGATTGACCGAACCAGCCATACACATCCCATTGTTTATCAGGAACAAATGATAAATTGCCATCAGTTTCAATTGGAATAAAAGTCTGAATGCGTTGATTCCAAGTGTCTACAACATAGACTGTTCCGTTCTTGTCAACTGTGATGCCGACCGGTTCATCAAATAGCCCTGGATCAAATCCACCAGAACCAAAATCTGTGATGAAGTTACCTTTTGCGTCAAATACTGCGATGCGTTTGTTTCCGGTATCTGTAACATATACGCGCCCTTCGGCGTCTACCGCAAGTCCGCGCGGTCCATAGAATGAATCAGGCGTTTCGCCTTGCCCGAAGGTTCCCCAAGCCGTGATAAATTTTCCTGCCGATGTGAATTTTTCCACACGATGGTTCCACGTATCCGTCACATAGACTGAGCCATCAGGGGCAATTGCAAGTCCCCAAGGCTCGTTGAAGGTTCCTGATCCAATTTGGGTGCCTACGCCATCCGCAAAAATGCCCCATTCGTGCAGGACATTTCCCTCTATGTCCAGGTGCAATACACGGTGATTACGCGAGTCGGCAACATAAACTGTGCCATCTTTTGCAAAGGCAAGTGAACGCGGAGCATTTAATGGAATCTGATTTTTTGGCGCAAGAACGATATCAGCCGCGAGCGAAATATATTTTTCTTCCGTCGGGTCTGCGGCTGTTTCCAAAACAGTTGGCGCTATACCATAGTTCCATATCTGCGAGGCAACATCCTGCCGAATGTAAAGGCGCATTTTGTCTGCGGGGTTCCAGGTAGTGAGCGTAAGATCTGTGCGACCTTTTGCTTCCGCGTATTTTGTGTAGTCACGGTTTAGCCAGATTTGAACAATGCCTGCTCGGATTGCGGGATTCGTGAATGCTTCACAGAAAGGTGTGTAATCTTTTGACTTTTTGAATTTTAAAAAGCCGAGCATTCCTTTACAGGCATAATCTTCCGGGAAGGGCTGATTTGCATCACGATCGTAGGATAAACTAAAGTAATCCTGCATGGGCCACCACATACGGATGTAATCGATTCGATAAAAGCCGGGACCAAGTGCAGGTTCAATTTTGTCAAAGTTTTTTTCGTCAACAATTACAACCACCGATTCACGTAACGCACGAGTGGGCTGGTCAAATGAAGTTTGTTGTGTAAAGTCGCGCAGATACCAGACAAAGGGCCAAGATACGCCGGTGTCTGGCGCGCTGGCGTCATAAGCAAGCGCAACGCCCGTCCCGCCAGTGGTGCGTTCCGAGATTTCTTTAGCCTGCGCTATGACTTCTTTTATGCCCGTTGCGCCGTGCGCGTAGACAAGAAATTCAGTCGCCTGATCGTAAGTGATATAAGAAGCCCTGAATGCTGCGCGTCCTGTAAGTGCTGCCAATAGCACAAAGAATACCAGAATAAAAATATGTCTTACTTCCTGGAAAGTCCATTCACGAAATAGATAGGTGATGCCAGCCGCGCTTAAGATGGTCGCAATCATTGGCAAAAGGAATGTGCTGGTAGCTTGTAACTGGGTCAGTTCTTTTCCTTGAAATGGGGGATTGTTTCCGTTTAGAGAAAGGATCATGCCCATAACACCCACGATAAATATCGCTAGCGCGGCGAGTGTTAATGGAACTCGCTGTTGTTTGAGTTTTGCCCAATCGGTGGTGTCAATCATTCGACCCAATGCCCAGCCCGTAATTAGAATCATGGGCCACGCCATGTGGTATGTGAGCCATGGCATTCTTTCTCCTGCATAAGAGAAGGCAATAATACTTGTGATGCTCCACCATACCAGCAGACTAAACATGTTGGAAAAATTGATTTCCTCTGTATCTACCTCTTCCAGCGGGTTGATAGATTCGTCACTTTCAGTCTTTAGCGCAGGCTTTCTTCGCGCCCCAAGAATGATCGCGAGAATGAGTCCCAGCGCAGGCAGGAATTCATAAATGGGAATTTGTATCAAGACATAGAAATACCAGGGCTGGCTGCCGCGCGCCACATCTTGTTGCGCAAGCCAATATCCAAGTGAGCCAATTGTGCCTGTAAAAAAGCCGGCGCCTTTTGTAAAGACGGTTGTGTAAAAAACAGTGAAGGGAACCCAGAAGATCAGTGCGGTCTGCCACCATTTTTCTTTGTTCCAGAGTATGCCAGCTACAGCAGAGATGACGAACATGAGAATCAGAAATCCAATAATGATCAATATGGATCGGATATCTGTGCTCATAGCCAGTACTTCTGGCGCGGTAGTTGGGATGGTTACATTTAGCCATTTCTCCAGCAACTTGACTGGAAATGGAGAAAGCATGGGCAGGACGATTGTGCCCGAAACCATCAGTAGATCAAATGAACGTTCGTTGCGAATTTTTTCCCACGTATATCCTCTAATTAAGTATACAGCGGCGAAGATGAGCGCCACGAAAACTGCCAAAGAGAGGATGATTAATGTTGGTGAAATGGATCCATTTTCAGCCTGGGCAAGAGACGGTTCCACCCCAGGGGCGCTTGGCATGGCTGTTTCGCTTCCCCCAAGCGTGGCTGCGTCGCGGATGTAGAGGCCGAACCCTGCGGTTAATCCCAAGAACAAAACCGCGATACCGAGCGCGATGATGAAAGAGCGATAATCTTTTTCCGCGTTTTTCCACGGTTGTTGTGTAACCTTTGCAATAAAGTAAATGGCAAGGTAGAGCAGCGCCTGTGCAGTGTAAATAAAGGCTGTCTCTTTTGTTAAGTAGTGCAATGCGAGTGCGCCTGCAAGAATTAGAAGATACTTTTTGCCGCCAACTTCGAGATGGCGGAGCATGGCGTATAACATGATAATGCCAGAAAGACCAACAAAAGATTCGTTGCGGACATAGCGACCATAATAAAGCATGTATGGCGAAATGACCAAAAGGAAACCTGCAATCACCGCGCCCCATTTTCCGAGGTATCTGCGCCATTGCCACGCCATTCCGACTGTAGCGATACTAAACAGTGCCGCTGGGATGCGTGATGTAAAATCGTTTGCGCCGAACAGGAAGTAAGTAAGCCCCACCATGTGAAACTGGAGCGGACCATGCATCATGGGCGAATGTTCGTAGCCTTGTCCGCGATAGAGCAGCCATGAAAAATAGGTGTGCAGACTTTCATCGTGACTCATGACGCGTGCTTCAAGGTTGTAAAAACGAGTGATGATTGCCAGCAGGATGATTGCAGCAAATACCACAATCTCATTTGTGAAGTTTGGTAGCGCAGGATGAATAGGTTGGTCGAGCCAATTTTGTTTTTGTTTCATTGATTTCACCATTAGAAAAAGAGTAACTGACTATACTTTAATCATGCAGTTCTGACAAGAATCTATTTAGGCGTGTTTCATTTCAGGAGATTTGCAGAACAAACCTCATATTTATTTCGTGTAGCCAATAAATACCGTTGTAAATTATTTATACAAAAAACTATTGATGCCCTGAAACTTCACCGGCAAGTTGCCCGCATCCTGCGTTGATGTCTATGCCTCGACGCATACGAATCGTACACTCGATCCCAGCCTGCTCCAATATTTCCTTGAATGCCATTGCCCGCTGTCGGTCGGTTGCTTCGCCGTGATAGCCTTCAGTGGGGTTGAGGGGAATTGCATTAACATGACATAACAACCCTTTGAGCCGCGAAGCAAGTTTTCGCGCTACTTCGGGGGTGTCGTTTACCCCATTGATCAACGCCCATTCAAAGGTAACTCGGCGATGTGTTTTTTCGACATAATATTTACAAGCTTGAATCACATCGTCAATTTTATATCTTTTATTGATTGGCATAATCTCAAGCCGTTCGGCATCTTCTGCGGCGTGCAGGGAGATGGCTAAGTTAACCTGCCGTTGTTCATCAGCAAAACGTTTAATCTGCGGCACAAGCCCAACTGTGGAGATGGTAAATCGGCGAGCGCCGAAATTGTAGCCATCGGGGTCGTTGAGTGTGTCAATTGCGGACATGGTGTTTTCATAGTTATGAAAGGGTTCACCCATGCCCATGAATACAATGTTTGTGACACTCAAATTTTCTTCCTGTAATGAACGCGCATAATGCATGACCTGCGCTATTATTTCACCGCTGGTCAGGTGACGACTAAATCCCATTTGACCTGTGGCGCAGAAGACACATCCCATGGCGCAGCCCGCTTGTGTAGATATACAAAGCGTGCGACGGCCTTTGCCTGAGTTTGTACTCGGGTCATAGCGCATGAGGACGGATTCTATTAAGTGATAATCACTTAGCGCGAAGAGGGTTTTGCGCGTTTGCCCATCTGATGAATCCTGAAAAAGTTTTACCTTGAGGGGCGAGAAGCCAATCCGTTCGGCAAGTTTTTCACGCAAGGGCTTGGGTAAATTGGTAAACTCTTCAGGCGAGTTATACAAATGTTGATAAAGCCCCTGCCAGACTTGTTTTGCGCGATAGGCGGGTTCGTTCCATTGCTGGAGAAGGTTCGTGAGGGCGGGTAGGTCAAGATCGTAAATAAGCATACCTTGATTTTACTCTATGCAACCGCTGGAAACCAATTTGCGCGAAATAATTTGAAGGCTTACGGAAAAGGGAAAATGAAACGCGCCCAATAATTTAAAAGTAGTATATGATTGTATGTCAAAGGCAGGGTAGTTGTAGGCGAATCGGTTCTTTTTTGAAATTCCCTTCGCGCTATAATCCCAACTTTGTAAAAGGAGAAAATATAATGAATATGAAAACAAAACCAATTTTTTTATGGTCAGGGGTCGCAATCCTCGTTTTGGCTGGGATCGTTACGCTTTCGCTTGCGTTTGGCGGATCAAAAAATACTCCCGCAGATGATATAGACGCGGTTTACACAAATGCGGCTTCAACAGTTGCGGCTCAGCAGCAAACTTTGCAGGCGGGGATATTCTCCGCGACGCCCGACCCTGCTTTGGGGTCGCCGACCGCCGCCTTGACCTTAATCCCCAGCCCAACCTTTCAGCAACAAACACCGGTACTCTTACCTACCATCGCGGTTGTGTCTGGCGGCGGAACTTCTGGTGGCGCAGTAGGCTGTGATAATGCCGTTTATGTCAGCGATGTAACCATCCCTGATAAAACTACGGTTCCGGCTGGTCAGTCTTTCACCAAGACCTGGAAGGTTTCCAACGCAGGCTCTTGCGTATGGTCGGCTACGTATCAACTTGTGTTCGTTTCTGGAGATAGTTTGGGTGGAAAGGCGACTGCAATTGGGAAGGTTGTAAACCCAGGCGAGTCGGCAGATGTTTCAGTTGTGTTGACATCCTCTTCTGCTACGGGAGATATTACTGGAACATGGAAATTATCTAATGATAAGTCACAGGCGTTTGGCGATTCGCTCACGGTGGTGATCAACTCTGGGGCTGTTGCAACTGCCGGTGCGATTACGCAAACACCGACGAGAACACCAACGCCTACTCCTACTTCCAATGTAGTGGTGGTCGTTGTAACCGCCACCTACACATACACGCCAACGCCCACAAATACTGCGCTCGCACCTACGGAGACTCCAACACCAACCCCAACACCAACGCAGTAAGCACGTCTGGTTGGAAACTTGGTAAGTTTTGAAAAAAAAGAGTCTCTCAAGTTTTGAGGGACTCTTTTTTAATTATTTTTTACTCAACCAACTCCGCCAAACTTTCTGCAATAATATCTGGCTTTGGACTCCACGCTTCGGCTTCTGCCCGAGTCGAGACGCCGCTCAACATCGCGGCTGTTGGGCATCCCACAGCCTGTCCTGAGGCGATGTCGGTTTCAAGTCTGTCACCGACAATCAGAGTTTCTTCTTTGGTTGTGCCCAGTTTTTCCAGCGAGAGTTCCATCATAAATGGCAGAGGCTTGCCCGCCACAATCGGATGGATGCCTGTTGCGGAGGTAATGATCGAAAGCCATGATCCTGCCCCAGGGATTTCTCCGCGCGGGGTGGGGAAGGTGCGATCAGTGTTGGTGGCATAAAAGGGAATCCCAGCGCGCACCAGGAGGGTGGCTTCGGATACTTTATCAAAGTTGATACTGCGATCAATGCCCATCACAAAGGCTTGCGCTTCGGGGGCATTTTCGGTTGTGAGGAGTTCAAACCCTTTTTCCTCCAATGCTTCGCGCACTCCCAACCCGCCGATCATAAAAATTTTTGTTCCCTTGGGATATTTCTGCGACAGCATGTGAGCCACCGCCAGCGCGGATGTTACCAGTTGCGAGGATTCCACTTCCACGCCAAGGCTCGATAATTTTTGCCGATATTCTTCAGGGGTCTTTGTCCCATTGTTGGTGGCAAAGACAAATTTTAGCCCGCGCTCGCGGATGCGGGCAAAGGTTTTGGGCAGATCGCCAATTGGCGCGTCTGCTTTCCAGACGACACCGTCCATATCAAGAACAAGAGCTTTTATATTTGAAGGGATCATGTAATTTTTCAAATTCCGATTTCAGATTTTAGATTTTGCTCGCCACTTTTTACTTCTTTATTTCACTGCCCAAATTTCTTCACTAAATATTTCAACACAGGTTTGTCAATCCATTGCGCGTTAGGGTCAGAGCGCTCTTCAAAATTCTCGTTGCCAATGAAGGCATTAAATGCGTTTTGAAAAGTAATGTTCTTTTTCAAATACCCTTCATGCTTCAAAATTGCGGCGATCTGCTCAAGGGCTTTTCCTTTCAATAAAACCCGCTCGCTTTCAGGGCTTTGATCAAAATATAACCGATGCAACTGAATTAATTCGCCAAGGCGCGGCACAGGGTCTTCGTGATCATCCACACGATAATCAATCCAGCGGTCAATAAATCCGCCGTACCCGCCATTTGGCTTGGCGACATAAATCGCCGCAGATTGCCGGCCGCGTTTGTCGCCGCCTGCGCGGTCACCAGCCAACAGCGCCGCATACAACCGAGATGGCAAATCGCCTTTGGTGGAAAGAAATTTCTTTTCCATTGCCGGCACAACTTTTGCGTTTGCCAGAATATTTCCTTGAATTGCATATCCCTTGCCGATTACACCGCCTGCCCAGGGAAAGCAACCGCTTCCCGTGAAGGTTGCCGCGCGACCTTTTGCGTCAACCAACCCAACCTGACGCAACTCGCGGTCAGGATCGTCCATGAGCAATTTGGCAAGTGTATTTTCTGCCGAAATGCCGCCATCCATCATTTGCAATCCGCGCGGACCAAACGAGGCATTTGAAAAAGATTGCGTCGCCACAGCACCGGCGTCAGCCTGCGCCCACGGCACAACTGAACCCACAGCAGGGAACTTTGACGCAACAGCAACACCCCAGGTTTTTTCCTTCAAATCACAAGCAACAATTGAAAAGGTCATGTTTGATTTCCAAATTTGAATTTGCGATTTTTCATCGCGGTCACATTATAAACGCAAGACCCCGAAGATTTCTCCTCAGGGTCTTTATTTTCAAATTTCCGATTTCGTAATTACTTTTTCTCAGGCATCTCGATCAACTGATCTACCAAACCGTAATCCACGGCTTGTTGAGCATCGAGATAATAATCACGGTCAAGATCGCGTTCAATCACTTCAAGCGGCTGTCCGGTGTGTTTCGCCATTACGCCATTGAGCAGCGTCTTCAAGTGCATAATTTGTTTGGCTTGAATGGCAATGTCTGTCGCCTGTCCCTGTGCGCCACCGAGCGGCTGGTGCATGTGGATGGTGGCATGGGGCAGGGCATAGCGTCTGCCTTTTGTTCCAGCAGTCAACAACACTGTTCCAAAAGATGCGGTTACGCCAACAGCCACCGTGCTAATTGGATTTGAAATGATCTGCATTGTGTCATAAATTGCAAGCCCAGCGTAGATCACTCCGCCAGGAGAGTTGATATACATGCGGATTTCCTTTTCAGGATCTTCGTGATTCAAGAAAAGCAACTGTGCCACAATCACATTCGCAACCTGATCGTCAATTGGCGTGCCAAGAAAAATAATCCGCTCTTTCAGCAGGAGCGAGTAAATGTCATAAGCGCGCTCGCCGCGGCCAGTATTTTCAACAACCATCGGCACTACATTTTTAAAGTCTGGAATCATATTTGTCTCCTTTTTGATGGGACGATGATACACAAGGAATGTTGGATTTTTATTAAAGTTTGATAAAAAACGTCATTGCAAACGCATTTGAAAAACGCGCCTGCAATGACATATATTTGGATGAAAAGCCGCTTCTTGTCTGACCCGAAAACTGCCAGCCATCAACAAGCAGATTCTACTCTGCGGGTTTTTCCTGCTCGCCTTCGGCAGTGGCAGTTTCTTCCTCTGCAGCCTCTTCAGCAACTACAGCTTCGACGGGTTTGTATTCGCCCATTGCAATTGTCTTAAGCATATTCAGCGCCTTGCGAGTCATCACGCGGCTTGCAGATTCCATTGCGATGGCTTCGCTTAATTGCTTCTGCCCTTTTTTGCCGCCAGGCACTTTGGATAAATCCATGCCTTGCTGAGCCAGACCCATGAGCGTCTCGTTGTATTCTGCCTCAAGTGATTCGTTGTCAATTTGTATCATTTCTTTGCGGACGATCTCGTCCAGCAAGAGTCCGCGTTCCAGGCGTTTCTTTGCAACGGGGGCTACTTCTTCGGCAACAAATTTTTCGCGCGTGGTTTCACGTACTTTGAAATAGGTTTCCAGATCCATGCTTTGTTGCGCAAGGCGGTTGGCGAGATCAGAAAGAACATGCTCTCCCTCGTGCTCAACCGCGTGGTCATGGTATTTAATGGTTGCGCCTTCCTTCACCTTTTCAATGAGTTCAACGAAATATTTATCGTCATAGGTGTCTTGTGAACGCTTTTCCACATCTTTCTTTATGGCTTCTTTTAACTGCTCAAACGTTTCGCCCGCGCCTGTCATTTTGGCTAATTCATCGTCAAGGTCTGGCAAGGTTACGCCACGTACAGTCTTGACCTTGATCTCGATCTCAACATTTTTGCCTTTAAGTTCTTCCACTTCCCAGTCTTCGGGGAAACTATGCGCGACAGTTTTGCTTTCGCCAACTTTTAGACCCATCAATTCTTTTGCAAAACCATTGTACGGCCATTCGGTGTCGCGGTCTTCGCTGCGGACAAAGGTTGCAAACCCCGTGCGGTTGAGTTCTGGCGTTTCAGAAATAACATCTACCAACACATAATCGCCAATTTCAACCGGACGCTCAACATTTTCCGTGGAGGCGTACATTTGGCGCAATTCTTCGAGCGCGGCTTCAACTTCTTTTTCTTCGGGCGCAACCCATTCGTAAGGCATACGGACAGAGAGATAGTCGCCGAGGTCCACTTCAGGGGCAAGCGGGACGCGGAAGATGAGTTTGGGTGGGTCAAGGCTTTCCACAGATTCAAGTGTGCCTGTGGCGCCCGGGTTTACATCTGCTTCTGTAAGAATTTTTGAATATTCAGCATCAATGAGCAGGTCAACCGCCTGCTCGGTGATAGCCGCTTCGCCGACGGTCCGTACGACAATTTCGTACGGGGCTTTGCCGGGACGAAAGCCTGGCACTTTACTGCGCGTTGAAATTTTCGTCGCGGCGCGGCGCTTGTAGATATTCATTTTTTCCTGATCTACTTCGACGATCAGTTTTACAGAATGGTCTTCTTGATATTGCTTTTCGATATTCAATGTTTCCTCCAGACTTAAAGGCTGCCCTTAAAAAGTCTAATAAATTTTAGTGGGGACGGTGGGAGTCGAACCCACACGCCTATTAAGGCACATGTTTTAGTGGGGACGGTGGGAGTCGAACCCACACGCCTATTAAGGCACATGATCCTAAGTCATGCTCGTCTGCCAATTCCGACACGTCCTCAATTATGTTAGGCGGGCGAAATTATACCGCAAGGTATGCGAATTTGCGAAAATAAACGTTGAAATTTGGCTATGGAATATATATTTCACACGAGCCGGCATTAATTTCACATCGGGCTATTTCTTCGCCAAGCCAAAGCACGCGGAATTGAGTGGAGCCTTCCTGCACAGTCCAGAAGAACAGTTCGGGTTCCTGGTCTTTTTCCGGCTGGATGATGCTTGAGTAACTGCCATGACAGTCAAGCGGATCAATATAAGGCGGGTCTTCATCTTTATATGTTTTTATGCTGGCGCAATTTTTTGACGGGATGTATTTAAATCTGCGGTTTTCCCAGCGATAGCCCGGAAACTTTTCTAAGGGCTGGTCATTTTCATCAAGCCGTTCAAATGAAAAACCTGATAAACTGCGCGACTCACGCGAACGATTTAGCAAGACGAAACTGGTCTCGTTCCAAAACAGAGTCAGGTTATTGCCGTCAGGATATTTGACGGTCGGCACACCAACGATTGGATCAGCGGCGGGCTTTGGGGTTGAGGTGAAAACAGCGGCAACTGACTCTGTTGGAGCGGCGACCGTTGAACTGGCGGTTGGTGTGGCTGATGAAGTAGCCGTTGGGGTGGCTGTCAAACTGGCGGTTGGCGTGGCTGACGGCGTTTCAGACGGAAGGCTGGTTTGTGTGGGAGATGCCGCTGGGGGCGGAGTCAATGTCTGGGTCGGCTGATCAGGCTCGGTTGATGTGGGTGCCGGAGATGTAAATGTTGAGGCGGGTACCATGCCCGTTGAGCCGAATCCGCTTTGGATGAAGAACCAGCCCCCGATCCCCAATAAAAGAAGAAGCAAAAGCAACAGTATCCATCGGTTTTTCTTTTTAGGTTGTTTGGCAACGCGCGCCGTGGCAGCGGGCAGATCACCGATGGGCTTGTGAATGGTGTCGCCTTTTTTCCCTTTCGGCGTCGCAAGATGTTTTGTCATTTGGTCAATGGAAACCTTGCTTTGCCTGATGGTCGGCACGCCCACAGGCAGGGGAGGCAGTGACATTTTTGGTGACGAACTTGTGGATTTAAATGCATCGGCCAGCGCAGACATTAGTTTTGCGCCGGATTGATAACGGTTTTGCGGTTTTTTTTCGAGAGCCTTGAGGATGACCGCTTCCACGGCAGGGCTGATTTCAGGGTTGATGCTGCGCGGTGAGGGCGGGGTTTGTGTAATATGCAGCAGTGCAATGCTGGCAGGCGATGAGTCGTCGAATGGGACTGCGCCTGTCAGGGCTTCATACAAGATTACGCCCAGTGAATATAAGTCGGATTGTGGAACCGCGTCTGCCGACCGTTTGGCTTGTTCGGGCGAAATGTAATGGGGCGTGCCGAAAATATTTCCCATGGAGCCATCGCTCACTTCGAGCGCCATGCCAAAATCGCCAAGCAAAACCCGCCCGTCTTTTGCGATTAATACATTCGAGGGTTTTACGTCGCGATGAATAACTCCCTGGCGATGGGCGTAGTCCAACGCGCTGGCAATGGCGTTGCCGATGCGCAACACATCTTCATTTGGCATCTGTGCGGCTTCTTCGTCGTAGGCAGCCATAACCGTTGAAAGGTCGTCGCCGTCCACATATTCCATGACGTAATATGAATATCCCTGTTTTTCGCCGGCGTAATAGATTTGGATTAGGTTTTCGTGCCGCCATTTTGCCATCATGCGCGCTTCGTTTATAAAGCGGGTCGTGTAGGCGGGATCGTTTCTGTAACGCCTGTCAATTACTTTTATGGCAACCGGCCGTTGGAGGCTGACATCGATACCGTAGTAAACCGTTGCCATGCCGCCCTGACCAAGCAGGCGTTCCACACGAAAATTCGCAAGTTGCTGTCCGATCATGGGGTCTTTCATAAATTTTTCGATATCCGTTTTCTAGCGTTGGCTGAGGGCACTGTCTCTTTGCCGCTGGCGCGTGTAATTTGGGAAAGGTCGTGAATGTAGGCGTTGAAGCCTTCGGCGTAGGCATCCAGATAATCCTGGGTGATCATGTTCGCAAGGTCTTTGCGCCCAATGGATAGCAATGTCGCCACTTGCGGTCGGAAATCGCGCAGGTGGATGCGCATGATGCCCTGTGCATCTGTCATGACGCCCCAGGCAAGTTGTTTTTGGGTATTGTCATCTTTGGCTGTGATAAAACGGGTCAGCGTGCTGGTCTGTACCACGGCGCCGACATTGGAAAATACTTCGCGCCCTTTGAGGATGTTATTCAACAATTCGAACCGCTCAGGGATTTTATCCAAAACATGTTGCAGTGGAAGGGGCAGGTGAGCAAGTAGTTTGATCGCCGCGACGCTGGCGCTTTTGCCTAAAATGGCAATGTCTTTTGCTCTGCTTAAGATTGCGCCAAAACCCGCCAGTGAGGCAAGGTACAGCCTTTGAAAATGATCAAAACCCGCATACATGGCGGCGCGGTCTTCGACGGAGTCTTCGTAGGCGGCGAGTAATTTCATGGTCTGTCCGTGCAGGGTGAGCAGGTTTAATTCAACAATCGGAACTTCCAGGTTAAGTGGATAAATGCGTTCGCGTGGAACTTTGAGGCTGGCATCCATCGGAATTAGAATCGCGGGGTTGGTGCGGCTGGACTCTTCAACCAACTGACGGAGGGATGCGGCGATTTCAGGCTGGGTGATGGATAGCCTGCTGATTTCAAAGAGTATCTTTTGTGAAGGTCGGTATGTGGCGGCGTGAATGGCGCGGTACAAAACAAGCAAGTCATTAATGGTCAGTTGCAGAAGATCATTTCTTTGTTTGAATTGCTTACGCAGGTGAATACACTCTTTAAGTTTGACCTTGTCTGTTTCTGCGCCGGCTTCGGTTGAAACGCGCGGCGATTGTTGAATCAGGTCAAGGTCTGCGTTTTGTGTTTGAAGCGTAAGCGATGTATAAATACGTCTTTCTGCGGCGGCGGGGGAGGGGAGCATACTGAGATACCGCGCCCATGATAGCGCTTCGTTGGTCATAATTTCGGAAAGCGCTGTGCCCCAGGCGCCATCAAAAAATATGTGCGATTGATCGAATACGATGGTTTCGCCTGTGTCAAACAGAGTCAGCGCATGGGATCCAATTCCGCGTTCTGCCTGGCGCAGTTCAGAAAGTGGAAGTGAGCGTGACCGCACATCGGTCGAGATGAGGATGGGCGCAAAACGCAAGTTATCAAGGTCGTTCACCAGCATGGGATTTAGTTTGCTGCGTAAGCCCGGCAAAGCAGAGCGTTTGATCCGCGCCAATGAGGTCAATTGCGCGGGAGAGGAGGAGGATGACTTAAACAACGCGGCAACTTGCGCGCGGGCGGTCATCACATCCAAAGATCTGCTTGATCCCTGTTCGCAAACGGGAAAAAGATAATAACTATCGCGGTGAATAATTCCAATTTGGGCGTCTGTCAGGTTGAATGGGACGCGGGTTTCTCCATAAAGCCCAGGCTCCAGATATGCCAAAATAGACATCTGCCGCTGATATGCAGCGAGATCGCGGCTGGTTAATAAATCCAAGTTTGCCAGCCATTTTTTATGTTCTGATACTGGCAATGATTCAAGGTTTTTTTTCAGGAATTGGTCAAATTTATATTGCCGATAGGCAGGGTAATCCAGTTCGGGCGCGTCTTCTTCGCGGCGGTATGGGAGTTTTGTCTGCCAGTCACGATGCAAACGTTTGGCGCGGGCGTTGTCCGATTCTTCCAGCAGTGAAATTGATACCCGTTCGCGCCATTCGTTTTTGAGCATGGAATCATATTGGTGCAGGCAGGTTACTGATGCCATGAGCCAGGCGGTTAAGCGGTCTACCGAACTGAGGCGAATATTATGTTCGTGAAGCAGGGTGTCGAATCCGTGCGTTTCGTTGGTGTGGCGGGCGGTGTCTTCGCGCAGGGCGTAGCCTGCGTAAAATTGCCATACGCCTTCGGGGAACGCTGTTTCGGGGTCTTTGCCGGCAAGTTTCAGCAGGTTTTGATAGCCCCAAATAATTGCGGCTGGACCTGCAAAAAATGCGCCGTACATGGCTGAATCTAAAATTTGTTCGACGCCGCTGAAAAGCGCGTTGACATCTTGCTGCATTTTTTGGGCTGGGATGCGCCGCCCGGGCAGGCGCGCAAGTCCGCTTAAAATCATGCCGGGTACGTTGCCGGCTGGCAATACTTTGGAAATCAACTCTACAACGGCATCCACTTCAGGCAGGGAAAGGCGCGACAATTGATGAGCGGAAATTTTTCTCGCAACTGTCTTCAGATCTTTTGCCGTGGCTTGAGTGGCTTGCTGGTAACTTGGCTTTTTGTCCATGGGTTGACGAATTATATAGTACTTCGCTTCATTCCTGTCTGTGATTTTCTTTCAAAAATGTTGGTTTGGAAATGGCGTTAACCACAGAGAGCACAAAAGTCACAGAGATTTTTAAGAAATGAGCTAGAATCAAAGTATGTTTACATTCAAAATTACCCAGTCAGCAAACATTCCATATTTAACACAGGCAAAGACTCTCGATGAGGTGACGAGGGAACTGCCAGATGGGTTTTATACGACCTTTAGCACGCTTTCAGGCGGGACAAAGGTTTTGGGGCTGCGGGCGCATTTGCAGAGGTTGTATACCCCCGCCGCCGAGATGGGACTCGCGCCCTCGGTGGATGAGTTCACGCTGCGGGGACAGGTCGCCGACCTGGTGAAAATGAACTTGCCGCAGGAGTCACGAGTGCGGTTGATTTTGACAAAGGATGATGGGACGGTGTATGTCGGCGTACAGCCGTTTGAGCCATTACCTGAAACGGTGTGCCGCAACGGGGTGCATGTGATCACATCCAGTATTGTGCGCAGCGATCCGCGTATCAAGGGTACGGATTTCATCACCCAAAGCGCGGAGTTGAGAAAGCAGGTGCGGGGTGATGTGTTTGAGATTTTGCTAACACACGATGGGAAAATTCTGGAGGGGATGACTTCCAATTTTTATGGGATTAAAGGTAAAACGCTTATTACGGCACAGGAGGGAATTTTGCTAGGCGTGACAAGACATGCCATTCTTAGGCTGGCAAGAGGGGAGGGGATGTCCATTGAGTACCATTCACTCAAAGCCGGCGAAGAATTCGATGAGGCGTTTCTTACATCCAGTTCGCGCGGAATCGTGCCGATTGTTTCGATTGATCAAAACCCAGTGGGGCAGGGGAAGGTTGGGGCGTGGACAAAAACTCTCTCGCAGGCGTATCAGGCTTACGTGGAGAAGCGAAGCGAGAATCTGATCGGGTAGAACCTCTTATCCCGCATTAAGTATCTTTCTCCTTTTGGGTGCGACTATTCAGCATATCCAAAAGGAGATTATTATGACTCATGTAATTACCAGTTTATGTTTGCGCGATAGCGGCTGCACTGAGGTTTGCCCAGTGGAGTGTATTCAGCCGGGGACGACTGCCGAATATCCGACATATTATATTGACTCGTCTACCTGCATTGACTGCGGCGCGTGCGTGCCTGAATGTCCGTTCCATGCGATATTTCCAGAGGACGAAGTGCCGGCGGCGTTCAAGGCGATGGGCGGCGAGTTTATCAACGAGGTCGGCTTGATGGGTCACTACGAGGCAACCGATCATAAGAAGAAGAAGGTTGTACTGGAGACTACCAGGGTGTTGGCGGCGGGTGAAGCGCTTGACCTGCGGGGGAGTATCAAGGCGAATAATCAGTTTTTCAAATAATCATGAATGCTGTGGGGTAAAGACTTTCCAATATTGACAAATGAACCATTAGTGCATAAAATATGAACTAATGGT
>JAIFKY010000241.1 GCA_020049345.1 Anaerolinea sp. | reverse complement strand
CCATCGGCGCGCCGTTGGCGAGGGTGATGTCTTTTGCGCTCAACGTGCCGCCGCATGATTTACATTTGATTTCTTCGATTTTGGTTTGACCGGGTAAATCCATTTTCATGGTCACTTGCTGAATGACTTCGGTCTTTGTCCCACGCATGGCAGCGATGACCATGCCCGCGCCGCCCGCGAAAAATAAAATGCCGACTGCCGCGAAGCCGAGACCAAACGTCAGCCACGAGGAACTGCCTTGTGATGAGGTGGAGCCGATGATGCTCATTGCTCCATATCCCAGCAGGCATAAGCCAATCAAGAATAAAATTCCGGCGCCAATGTAGAGGATGGTTTTGTTTGCCATAAGTTAACACTCCTTGTGAAAAAGCCCCTAAAGGTTTTTCCGTTTTCAAGAAACCTTTACTTGTAAAAGAAACCTTTAGGGTCTCATTGACTCATATACGATGAGTCTAGCATTTTCGTCTCATTCGGGCAATTGACATTCGTCCTTATATTTCGCCTGTTATTGTCCAATTCTAACAAGCGTCCCGAAGGTTTCTTTGAAAAACCCTGTTAACTGATCAAACCTTCGGGACGTTCAGTTTTCTGCGGCAGTGTTACCCGCAGCGCAGTGAAGAAGTTGATCACGGCAATGCCCATGCCAAGCAGAAAAACATATTGAAAGCCAAATACATTCCAGATGACTCCGCCCACCAGCGCGGCGGTGATCGAGAAAACGTGATCAATTGTCACGGCGGCGGTTAGCGCAGGTTGGATGTGATCCGGCTGGATCGCGATTTTCTTCATGTAGGTTGCGCGCGCCATGCTGACCGAGAAGATCATCTGATCAATCAGGAAGCAGGCGCAGACCACCAGAAAGGCAGTGTCAGCAGGGAGCAGGAATTTGGCGAACCCATAGCCGAAGCAGACAAAAACAAGGATGACCGCCTCTGAAGCCAGCACCACGCGCTCGCCTAATTTATCAATTGCCCAGCCCAGCAAAGGCTGGAAGAGAATCCCGATCACGCCGCCGATGGTGAAAAGTGTCGCCATCAGTTGAGTCGGCTGTTTCAGCACGCTGACCAGCACCCAGGGCGCAAAGGTGATGAAGAGTTGCTTGCGCGCGCCAGAAAGCACATTCAAAATGTAGTACAGGCGGTATTCCTTGTGCAGTTGCAAAAATTTCCGCTTTTCAACAACAGGTTCGGGGGTCATCATAAACAACAGAATCGCCGCCACAACCAACAGCGCGGCGGCAATGGCGAAGGTATGCTGGAAGGTGAATCCAAGATATTTGAATCCAAGCACCACGCTGAAACTTCCCAAAATAGCGGCAAAGTTGCGGATCGAGTTGAGTTGTCCCAACCGCCGCCCATCCTGTCCCTCGCGCGCCAGTTCCATGCCGATGGTGGATGCCAGCGGCATAAAAAGATGGTTGCCCATGCTGTAGATGAAAAGCCAGACGATCATCACCCCGTAACTTGAGGACGCGAATCCGATCATCACTGCGCCAACTGCGCCGAAGATCATCGCCACTACACTTAATCGGCGCGAGCAAAAGAACCATAACGCCGCCGAGACGAAGACCACCAGAAAACCAGGCAGTTCGCGTGGAAACTCCAAAAAGGAACGCTGAAAACCCGTCAGCGCAAATTTGTCGTTGAGAAAATTGTTGAAGGTGGCATCCACCATGCTGAATGCCATCCCCAACGCCAGCGCGGCTGTGGCAAAGAGGATAAGTTCGCGGGATGATTGTTTGATGCGGGAAAGAAGATTCATTGAAACCTCAAAGTGGGATTTGGAATTCTAGCATGGGAACGCGCTAAATAATGGGGACATTGCTCATCGAATAGCGTGCCACTTGTCCTACATCTAATTTTGGGTTGGATTTATACTTAAGAAAGCATTTAACCACGAAGGGCACGAAGGTACACAAAGGAAAACCTTGGCGCCTTAAAACATCTCTGTTTATCTCTGTTCATCAAGGTGAATAATATGACTCTCCAAAACCAATATAACAAATGGAAAGAAAACACGCTCAAGAAGTCTTTGGATAAATTCAAGGAGCGCAAGGAACGTTTTGCCTATTCTTCTGGGGTTGAAGTGCCGCGCCTGGCGTTGCCCGCTGATGGTCTCGATACGACGGCGGAAGAACATCGCCGTCTACTCGACCACCAGAGTTATCTTGATAACATTGGCTTCCCCGGAGAATATCCGTTTACACGCGGTGTCCAGCCCACAATGTACCGTTCCCGTTTTTGGACGATGCGCCAGTATGCGGGCTTCTCCACAGCCGAAGAATCCAACAAGCGTTATCGCTATTTGTTGGAACAAGGTCAAACGGGGCTGAGCGTCGCTTTCGATCTGCCAACTCAAATTGGCTACGATGCGGATGATCCGATTGCGCAAGGTGAAGTGGGCAAGGTGGGCGTTTCGATTTCATCCATTCGCGACATGATGCAGTTGTACGATCAAATTCCGCTGGATAAGGTTTCGACTTCGATGACCATCAACGCGCCTGCGGGTGTTTTGCTGGCGATGTACATTGCAGTTGCCAAGCGTCAGGGCGCCGACATGCGCCAGTTGCGCGGCACTATTCAAAACGATATTCTCAAAGAGTACGTGGCGCGCGGCACATATATTTTCCCGCCCGCGCCTTCCATGCGGCTCATCACCGACATCTTTTCATTCTGCGCGAAGGAAGTTCCGTACTGGAACACGATCTCAATCTCAGGCTATCACATCCGCGAAGCAGGCTCCACCGCCGTGCAGGAAGTTGGTTTTACCCTCGCCAACGGAATCGCGTACGTCGAAGCCGCGCTCAAGGCTGGCTTGGATGTGGACGCCTTCGCGGGTCAGCTTTCGTTCTTCTTCAACGCGCACAACAACCTGCTCGAAGAGGTCGCCAAGTTCCGCGCCGCGCGCCGCATGTGGGCGAGGATCATGCGCGAACGTTTCAAGGCGCAGAAACCGTCTTCGTGGCAACTCCGCTTTCATACCCAAACGGCTGGATCAACGCTCACGGCGCAGCAGCCTGAAAATAACGTAGTGCGCGTTTCGTTGCAGGCGCTTTCGGCGGTGTTGGGTGGCACGCAAAGTTTACACACCAACAGCATGGACGAAGCGCTCTGGCTTCCGACCGAAAAATCCGTGCGCGTGGCATTGCGGACTCAACAAATCATCGCTTACGAATCAGGCGTGGCAGATTCGATTGATCCGCTGGCGGGTTCGTATTTGGTGGAATATTTGACTGACGAGATCGAAAAAGGCGCGCTTGATTACATCGCCAAAATTGATGAGATGGGCGGCGCGTTGCAATCCATTGAACGCGGATTTATGCAAAACGAAATTCAAAATGCCGCCTATGCCGCGCAGCAGGAGATCGAACGCAAGGAGCAGATCGTGGTGGGCGTCAATCAATTCCAGGTGAAGGAAGAAATGACGCTCGAACGTTTGAAGGTTGATCCCTCGATTGAATTGGGGCAGCGTGAGAAATTGAGGAAGTTGCGCGAGACGAGGGATGAGAAACGAGTTGCCGAGTTGCAAAGTCGGCTGGTGGAAACCGCGAAAGGCTCAGAGAACTTGATGCCGTTGTTCATCGAGTGCGTGGAGAATGACATCACGCTTGGCGAAATCTGCAATACGTTGAGAGGCGTCTGGGGCGAGTACGTGGCTCAGGGTTTTTAGGGAAGAGCGCACGTTCTTCGTTAACTGATATCCTCTGTTATAACTTTGTTGAACAAAAACGGTCTCGTTGACATTCTGTCCGAGACCGTTTTTTTATGGGTTCAAATTTTCTCTTATCCAGGCAAGAACATCACCTGGGGTTCCAATCTTAAGACCCGATTTTTCTGAAACTTTTGGGTCGTCGAGAAAATGCTTGCGATCATGTGTGGCAAGGTAATCCACTTTTGCTTTTATCGCGGCGAGCAAGATGGGAACATCATCTGGGTCATCTATCAAATACAGATTTGCCAGAATTTCTTCATCCGATGGATCGGGGAGAATCTTGATTTTTGCTTTCTTAATTTCTTTCTGCGCGTCTTCCAAGTTGTCGGGAGACTTTCTGGCAATTGATCTCTTGGTCTCGTTTATTACCAATTCACTAATCATCAATACAATATCTTTGGTCTCGCCAAGTTGAAGCAAGGCATGCGCAGCGCCTGTCTCTGAAATAATGCCAGCAATCAGAGCGCTGCTATCAAGAAAGATATTAACTTTTTTCATTGACTATTTCCCAGGGATTTTGACATTGCCATATTTTTCTTGAAAAATCTTTTTTCTTTCTTCTCTCAAGGTCACTATCCAATCATCCAGGTTAATGTTATCTTCCTTGAGGCGTTTGGCAATTCGTCTGGAAAGTATATCTACTTCCAAAATGTTAGGCTTAAGTAGAAAAGACCCGCCACCCAGGTCAATGATGGTGAAAACCTCCCCTTCTTGAAGTTTATATTTGGCGCGTAATTTGGCAGGGAAAGTGATTGACCCTTTGCCGCGCATTTGAACAGTTGTCATAGATTCTCTCCAGAAAATCGGAATTTCCGAATTTCTGGCATTATAGCACAAGCGCAAAAAACGGTCTCGCGGACATTCCGTCCGGGACCGTTTTTTGCGCTTGCGTGTCACGCATATCCGCTCTGCAATTTATGCAATCTCTTTGCGGGTGAAATTGCATGGGTTGGTTGGGATTGCACCTCCTCGAAAACCATAACCTGTTGTTAACAACCATTTTCCCATACCTTAATATAATTATCTTACTCTCAAAACAAAGGTGATAAAAATGGAAATGCAATATAGCGAACTGAACAACGGCATCAGCTTAATTAAACTTATCGGTAAATTGGAGATTATTGGCACAGGCGAAATCGAAACAAAGTTTACAGGCTATTGCTCAGGAGATAATGTCCGTGTGATCGTGGATTTATCAGAAGTGGATTATCTGGCGTCCATCGGTATTCGCCTGTTAGTATTGACCGCAAAATCAGTCGTCACTCGCGGCGGGAAAATGGTGTTGTTGAACCCAACTTCGGATGTAAAGAATGTGCTTGAAATTACAGGCATCCCTGCCATTATCCCGATCTATGATGGGCACGAATCCGCTGAAGTGGTACTGTTGGCATAATTTTTTTGCTGGAATGAAAAACGGTCTCTTGGATATTACATCTGGGACCGTTTTTTTTATTTAATTCTCCCTGCCTCCCAACTCTTTTCGATTAGGCGCCCAATCATCGTGGGGTGGTAAGAACGTATAACTTGGTCGCATCGTGATTTTGTATTTCAAAGGAGATAAACATGAGTGAGATTAACGAACGAAATAAGAAAATCATTGATGAGTTTCGGGCAAATGAAGGCAGGGTTGGCGGTCCATTTGAAGGTAAGTCCTTGTTGCTGTTGCACACAAAGGGAGCGAAGAGTCAGCAGGAACGAATCAATCCGGTGGCTTGCATTCAGGATGGAGACCGCTTCGTAGTGTTCGCTTCAAAAGCCGGAGCGCCAACCAATCCTGATTGGTATTACAACGTGGTTGCTGATCCACTGGTCACTGTTGAAGTTGGAACGGAGAAGTTTCAAGCCCGCGCATCTGTCGCTGAAGAACCAGAGCGGACTCGCTTATATAGCCAAATGGTTGAAGTCATGCCGGGTTTTGGAGAATATCAGCGCAATACCACGCGCGTGATTCCAGTTATTGTGCTAACGCCTGTGAAGTAAGTTTTTAACAAACACGGTCTCGTTGACTTTATGTCCGAGACCGTGTTTCATCCTTCATCACTCCGCATTCAGCCTTTCCCCTCCCACCACTCAGACAATTTCTGAAACGCCAGACTCGGCGTCGCATCACCCTGACGACCTGAGTTCCACGTCACGATCAAATCCTTCTTTGCGCGCGTGATGCCCACGTACAACAAACGCAGGCGTTCCTTCACGTATCCCAACCGCGACTGCATTGTTGCCGCACCTTCTTCGTACCAGTCATATTCACTGTTCGATTCGAGCGCGGTCAACTGCGCCAGCGCCTCGGCTTCGAGATTTAATCCGCCGCGAATAAACCACTTCTCCGAAATGAATTTATCGTTCATTTCATTCGACGGGAAATCATAATTGTTGACCGACATCATGTACACGCGATCCCATTCCAACCCCTTCGCCTTGTGCATCGTCGTCACCACCACCTTGCCGCGATGCCGTTCAGGGTCAAAGCCCGAATCGTCCGACGAAAAACCGATAAACTTCCGCTCGTTCTTCGCGATTACCGCCAGTTCAGAAGTCAACTCAGGCAGACGCCAATCCGCGTGGTCGTTTGATGCTTGTCTCAGAGCCAGCGCCAATTTATGCGCCAGCGCCAGATCAGCCGCCTCGCTGAAAACATCTTGCGCCAGCGTCAGCGCCAGTTGATCGATTGGCAGCGTGACCGCATTCAACCAGCGTTGGACATTGACTCGAAACTCGATCAACTCCTGAATGACCGCCTCACTCTCCCCGATGGTTGACAGCCAGTCATCGGCTTGGTTTGGCGCGATGAAATTTTCCACGTAAACCAAACGCCGCAGAATATCGGTCACAGTTTTCATCAACTCGGAATTGCTCTCACTATTTCCTACTCCCTGCTCTCTCCAATCCCGCCGCCACACTTCGTACGCCTTGGACAACTTCCGCGGTGATTGCGGGTCTGCCAGGTACGATAATAAATAATTCAACGATCCTGCGGTGGCGCGTGTGTTGCTTGTGCTTTTGAGCATTTCCACAACTTCGATTTTATTTTTTCGCAGTTCTTCAACCACCTTTACCGCATGATCATTCCGATATGCAAGAACCGCCACAGTTGAATGTGGGTTTTCAGGCAGCCAGCTTTTTACAGACTTAACAACTGCAATAATTTCTTCCTCAGCCGTGAACTTCTTGCTGATAAATTTGATTCCCTCAGGGTTATCAGGCGGGTTGACAGGTTCGTAGCCCGCAGGCACAGGCTCAATGTGTGGAAGTGACAATGCCGAGCGCGCATTCGGGTCGGGATGCGCGGTCATCACCCAATCGATTAAATAATTCGCCAGCGCAATCACCGCAGGCTGTGACCGCCCCGATTCGGGCATGTCAGCGTTTGGGTTGGTGCGGATAAACTCACGCAACAGGTCAGGGTCTGCGGTTGTGAATGTTTCAAAGATGGCTTGGTTTGGATCGCCGACGCGCACCCAATTGCCGCCCTCGCCACTTAACAACCCTAAAATTTTCTGTTGCGTCGCGCTTGAATCCTGCGCTTCATCTTCCAAAATGAATGGATAGCGAAAACGCAATCGTTCCAGATATTCTTCGTCATTTTGAAGCAGAGTCAACGCCAGGCGAATCAGGTCGTCAAAGTCCACTGCGCCGCGATAGGCAAGCGCGCGTTGATAGTCTGCATAAATGCTCCAGCCAAGTTCCGCGAGAGGCAGCGGGGCGAAAGATGCATCTAGTTTGGCTCGCAGGCTATCGGGAGTCAGGAGGCGATCTTTCGAAGAGCGGATAAATGCCAAAGCCAGTGAGTCTACTAATTTTGGCAATTGCTGACGCTTCATCCAATCTCGTTTGGAAATATCCAGCGCAGGGTCAAGGTAATCGTCCAGAAAATCAGGGTGATTTGCCAGCCACGCATTGACCGACTCGCGGCGGATAGGTAATCGTCCAGAAAATCAGGGTGATTTGCCAGCCACGCATTGACCGACTCGCGGCGGATAAATTCCGCTTCACGCTCGTCAATGATGCTGAATTGAGTTTCAAGCCCTACGCTTGCCGGTTTCTCGCGGACAATGTCATGCGCCAGCCCATGCAAGGTGCGTACGCGATATTTATACAACGCCTGAACGGGGTTCTCGAAAAAGCCTTTGATTCTGCTTTCAAAGTTATCCACTGCCGAATTGACCAGCGTGACGATCAGCACTTCCTGCCCGTCCTGCAATTGGTTGTCGTGAATAATCTGCGCCGCGAGGGCAGAGAGGATGTGCGTCTTGCCCGCGCCGGGCACAGCGGCAATACCAAGCCGCCCGCCTGTGTAGCGGAGGATGTTTTGTTGGGACGGACGGGGGGTGAAGGGCGGCATGGGTTTCGAGAGGCTGGTTATGGCATTTCTACAAAACCCAACAGCGTGCCGGGGAATTTATCGGTCACCATCAAAAATCCGCGCTGGTCGAGCAAGACCAATCCTTCCCAGTTGCGGGCGTTGTCTTTTTCGAGTGATATTTGAATCGGCGCGGCATCGGTCAGCGTGATGCCAGAGTCGCTGTAATTCAGTTCAACCAACCGCTCCACATGATCGTATTGCGCGTGGGTTTCGCCTTCGCCATACGTCTGCGCCAGCGGATCAACTTTAGGCAGCATGTCTGTATCGCCCGGGTAGAAATAATTGATGACCCAAACCTGCCCATCGGAAGTGATTGCCGCATCGGTGACGCGGTATTCCAGATGCGGGAAGGAAATGCTCGATTCGGGGATCAACTCAAAGTTAAAGGCTTGCGCCGCGGGCTGTGGATTCAAATCTGCGCCGTTGAGTTCGAAGAGAGTCAGCACCTTATCCTTGGTCACGATCATCGCTTCGTCAGTGTGATTCTCCGAGGCGATGGGCAGGGAAATTTCGACGATCTTGGAACCATCCAATTTGATCTCGTTTCCGCTCAAAGCGCCGCTGATCAGATAGCCGTGCATGTCCGTGCCGTCGCCGGCTTCGATGGTCATAAAAACCTGGTCGCCGTGAAAGCCGATGGCTTCGTAGCCTTGAAAGTTGGGGATGCTTTCCTTTACGCCGGCTGCGACCAACTTAATCTCGGTGGGTGTCAGCGGCTCGGTGGATTTGCCATCGAGATAGTTCAGGATGTCTTGTTTGGGAAGCGCGAATAACATGCCGTCACCTTCGCCAAACCGTTCGGGATATTGCGGGAGCAGGATCAACGAATCGCCGTGCCAGGCTGTGCCGGAGAGTTCCGCCGACGCATCTGCTACCGCGCCCGCAAGCGGAATCAGTTTCACGGGCTGTTCACCACCCGCGGCAGTGGTCGCCGTTGGCTTTGCTTCACGGTTTTTGAAATAGTAGACGCCAAAGATGGCGGCGAGTACGAGCAATACTGCGCTCAAGATCAACACGGTTTGTTTTGATTTCATTTATGTTTTCTTCCTTCAAAATAATTTGCGCTTGCCGCATACAAGAGGAATAACCCGATCAGGATAAAGAATACGGCTTGCAATCCAAGAAAGCGATATTGAACGGCTCCAAAGCCTGTGAACAATACGCCGACCAGACCATAAAAAATGGCGTTGCGTGTGTATGCCGACCCAACCCGTTTGGACTGGAACAGGTTGCGCGCCGTGAGTTGTTCGAGTTGATGAACTTCATCTTCATGGCGATGCTTGCAGGCAAGCACATCATCCACCACTGCGGCGCACTCGGCGCACAGTCCGCGTTGACAGTATTTACATAATCCGATGGCAGAAACGGTGGAATGATAAAAACAGTTCATAGCCTTCCTTCTCACTTCTCACTTATTACTTCTTCACTACTGGATGTCTCAAAACTGTCTTCATTTTATCAGGTGCGGCTTTGCGCGGGTCGCTGATATAGATTTCGTGATGCTTGCCATTGGGACCGACATTATCCAACAAGCCGTTCTCCGCCATGAATTCCTTCATGCGGTCAAGAGTTTCTGGTTCGGTGGCGTAGGGTCCGATGTGCATGGTCTGCACGCACAGACCTTCTTCAAAATTGGCAAGCCGTATTTTGGATAGCATATCACTATCCCCTTTCTTCTTGCGGACTTGCTCGCGGGCTTCCTCGAAAACTTCCTGAGTGATGACATCGGGCTGCATGATCATCAAGGTGTAGAACCAATTATCCTTCACGCGGATGTCGAAGTTGGCATCCTCCACCCACCATAGGCCTTCGAGCGCCATCACGGGATAATCAAAGGCGTTGGTCTTGCGCTTTTTGAGCATGAATTTCAGCGTGTACGAAAGTCCGTACAGGGCTTGCGTGGCGTCCGCAAAGGACGGTGATTTATTTGGCTCTGAGCCTTTCTCAATTGCGCCGTCGATCATGGCAAATTGCAGGTTCGGCACTTGCACGCTTTCGATCTTCTTTGCTGAAGGTTGGTAGAGATTCTTGAATTGCTTTTTGAGGTCGAGTGTTTTCATGGTTTCTCCTATTGTGTTAATATTTTTTTCTCACTTCTCACTTCTCACTTCTCACTTCTCACTTATTACTTTCCCCTTTCTTAACCGCCTTCCGTATCTCTGTCCTTGCCCAGCGGTAATGACTGCTGGTGCATGAAACGAAATATGCGGCGAGGGCGTTATTATTTGTCCAGGGATAATATCCGCGTGTAAATAATTCCTTTTCGGGAATCCCTTCAACGGTCTTCAAGGTTTTCTTGTATGAAGCCTTGAAATTTTTCTGAACATCGGCGAGACTTTTGTCACGATGTTTGAGGTAGATGGCATGGTTGAGCGCTGGCAGTTGTCCCCAGTTATATTCTTCCGATGGCACCGCAGGGACTTTTCCCTTCACGCCCGCTTCGTACCATTTGATGACCATCTGCTCCCATTCGATGAGATGAGACAGCACATCCTTGATTGCCCATTCACCGAGGGCATTCGGCTGTGTCATTTGGTCGGGTGTCAGCGTGGCGAGAAAATTCTCCAGCGCAGTCCGCTCGGCTTGGGCGGTTTCGATGATTTGTTTTTTGGTGGTTGGTTTTGGCATGATATTTTCCTTTTTGTTTTTCGTAAATCGGTGAAAATAATTCAACAACCCATCCCAACTCTTTCGGGGGCTTAGGGTCTGTAAATTATTAACTTACCGCAACACTTGCGCCGTACGCCAGTGCGGTGTGTCGTTGCGAGCCGCCGCTCTTGGTCTTCCCTGGCACCGCCCGCCAGGGCAGGTGTGGCGGCGAAGCAATCTCTGTGTCAGCGGGGGATTGCTTCGGGCGAAGAGCAAGTGCGCCCTCGCAACGACATGCTTCGGCGGTAGGTGAGGGAAATTATATTTTTACGAACCCTTAGCCACCGAAAAGCCGAAGGTGTGTCAAAAAACTTTCAACCGACTACTTTGTCTTTTCAAAATTTGTTGAACAAAGAATATCAATCCCTTTGATGGGATTTTCTTTTGACCGAAGTTCCTTCCTCTGCTTTATATTTTTCCGCTGTCACCTTGCTCCACTCCGCGACCAAGCGGCGCAATTCGGGAGGCTCCAGCACTTCGACGGCTGGACCATAAGCCAGCGTGGTGCTCGCCGCCCATTCCAAAGTTGGCGAAGGAAATGTAACTTCGACCGAACCGTCTGGTTTGGTTTCAACGCTTTGCCAATACGAATGATTTTCAGCGACAAGGTTTGCAAACGCCGAATCAAACCGCAAACGGGCAATGATTTGAATCTGTGTTTCCAGTTCATCTTTTAGATAGGATTGCAGATTGAAAGCAGGGGATTGGGTAAACGCGGTATCCAGCAAAGCGACCTCGGAAATGCGGTCTACCCGAAAGGTGCGGACTTCGCCCCGAACATGGCAGAACCCGATAACGTACCACCAGCCCCAGCGGTGAACCAGCGCGTATGGGTCAAGTCCGCGTTGGGTTGGGTGTGGAAGTTGATTGCTTTGATAGTTCATGCTCACACTGCGCCGCTCGCGGATGGCGCGGCGTAATTTTTCAAGCTTTGGCGTTTGTACCTCAATGTCTGCCCGATTCATTCCAGTTGTCACCAATGACTGCCGCGCCCACGCTACTTCACGGCGTTGTTCGTCAGGCAGTAAATTTTCCAGCTTTGCCAATGCGCCTTGCGCGGCTTCACGATATAACTCGCCCCACAATTCCTTCACCACGCCAGTCCCCAACACAATGGCGACAGCCTCTTCAAGGCTGAAAACCAGCGGCGGCATTTTATATCCGCGCACGAGCGAAAAGCCGCCGTACGGTCCGCGCTCGGCATAGATGGGGATTCCCATTTCGTCCAGCATTTCAAAATAGCGGTGGACAGTCCGCAGGGAAACGCCAAGTTTATTGGCTAATTCTGAAGCCTTCTGGTTGGGCTGATTTTGCAGAAGAAAAATGAGGGTAATCAAACGTGTGGCGGTGTTGTTCATGATGTCACTTCCTTGAAAAGTATAAGCCGCATACATGTCAAATTATGACATATATGCGGCTTGAGGAAAATATCTAAAATGCGTTGCGTTTGACGGGTTGAATGTTTCTCTTAACAACTGATGTTTTACAGATTGCAATCCCGAAGGGATGATAGGATTATAGAAAGAAATTGTATGGGCGCCCAAATCCCGAAGGGATGGCATGATGTACGCCAAAAGGACCTGACACCCCTTCGGGGTTATTTCATCTATTTTCGCGAATCTATAATCATTCCACTCCTTCGGAGTGGTCTCTGCGCAACCTCTAAAATCTATTCGATTGGAATTTTCACATTAAGTCAGGTGCGACGTACATATCATTCCCCTTTGTGGATGACATCCTTCCCATATTTTTCTTGAAGTTGATCCACCACTTCCTGTAACTTGCGGGACTTCTCGCTCCCTGCGTCCCACAGGCTGAGTTGCCGAACTGGAGCGCCGATTCCGCTGACGCCGACTCCGATCAACCTCACGGCTTGGTTCGGCTTGCGGACAGTTTTCATCAGTCTGATGGCTGTGTGGAAAACCTCATCCTCGTTGTCGGTGGATGTTGGCAATGTGACTTGTCGAGTCAGCGTGGTGAAATCAGACCAGCGGATTTTCAACTTGACCGTTTTTCCCGCAAGGTCGTTCTTGCGTAATTGACGCGCCACTTCCCGCGCCTGTTCGCGCAATGTTTTTTCGAGCGTCTTTTCATCGCGCACATCCACGTTGAAAGTATTTTCCTGGCTGATGGATTTGGTTTCATATTCCGTAACGACAGGACGATTATCAATTCCCTGTGCGTGACGCCACAGGTCACGTCCATTTTCACCGAATAAACTGACGAGTTCATTTTCCGGCCAGCGTGCAATGTCGCCAATGGTGTGAATACCGAGTTCAGTTAGTCGCGCCGAAGTTTTGGGTCCCACTCCCCAGAGCATATCCGCTGGCAGGGGATTCAGAAATTTCGCTTCTTCGCCAAACGGAACAATGGTCAATCCAAACGGAGGTTCCTTCTTTTTCTTGCTCGACTTCTTGCCGACCTCGGTTGCAATTTTTGCCACGAGTTTATTGGATGCGATTCCTATGGAACTGGATAAATGCAATTCGTTTTTTATCCCCGCTTGCAGGTTAAGCGCGATGCGCGCTACGGGTTCGCTCATGTCTGAGATGTCGAGAAAGGCTTCGTCTATCGAAATCTGCTCGACCAGACCTGTCAAATTCCGCAGCCTTTCCATGACCTGCTCTGAAACTTCACCGTATAAATTATGGCGGCTTGGAACGATGATGAGGTTTCTGCATAATTGAATTGCGCGTGACATGGGCATGGCGCTTCGCACGCCCAGCGCGCGCGCCGCGTAGGAACAGGATGCGACCACGCCGCGTTCGTTTGGCTTGCCTCCCACCGCGAAAGGCTTGCCGCGCAGGTCGGGGTTTTGCGTTTCTTCCACCGAGCAGAAGAAGGCATCGAGATCCAAATGAAGAATGGTGCGTGACATGGCGATAATTATAAGGCGGTTGTAACTTCATATAGGAGAAAATTACCATGAAATTGCCCTGTTTATATATTGAACAATCGCCTAAGAAAAGTTATACTAGAGACGGCGTATAGTCAAAGGGAACTTTTTTGTTGTATTTTATGTCATTATTTAGTATTTGATTAGTTAGATGGAGGAAGAAATGAAATTCGTATCGAAATTTGCAACTGCCCTGCTTTTACTTGCCTTGATGTTGTCGCTTGCGCCTATGTCCACGCAAACCGCTCAGGCAGCGACATGCTATTGGGCGCAATTCGTCGCCGATGTGACCGTTCCTGACGGCACAAATTATGCGCCAGGGACGGCGTTTAAGAAAACTTGGCGCTTGAAGAATATCGGTTCCTGCGCGTGGTCTAATACCGATGTTTCCTTAATTTTCGACAGCGGTGAGAAGATGGGTGCGCCTGCTTCATCTGCCCTGCCGACTACAGTGAACCCCGGTCAAACTGTGGATATTACCGTGGATATGACTGCGCCGAGTTCAGCCGGACATTTTTTCGGCTACTATAAATTCAAGAGCACAGCAGGCGGCGTGTTTGGCATTGGTTCAACTGCCAATAAATCATTTTGGGTTGAGATCAACGTTGCTTCTTCCGCAGGCACAGGCTATGACTTTACTGCCAATGCCGCATCTGCCACATGGACAGGCGGCGCAGGGGCATTAACTTTTCCTGGCACAGATGGAAACGCAAACGGATTTGCTTTAAAGCAAGATACCCCAAAACTTGAGAACGGAGTTGCCTCTGCTCAGGCGGGTTTGCTTTTTGCCCCAAACAACGTTACCAACGGCTATGTTCAAGCCTCTTACCCCGCATTCAAAGTGCAGAGCGGAGATCGCTTCCAATCTACGATTGGTTGTGAATACGGCTCAACCACTTGTTACGTGGCCTATCGCCTCGATTACCAGATCGGCTCCAATGCAGTCAAAACCTTCTGGACCTTCCGCGAAAAATACGAGGGATTGAGCTACAACGCCAACCTTGACTTAAGTTCTTTGGCGGGTCAGGATGTGAAGTTCATCCTTGTGATCTCTGCCTATGGCTCTCCAACAGGCGACCGCGCTTTGTGGGTCAATCCGGTTATTACGCGGGCGGGTGGGGTTGTTGCAACCAATACTCCTGTTCCCACAGTGACGGGTACGCCGGCAACTGCCACGCCCACCAAGTCGGCAACTTCTGTGCCGTCTGCTTGTGATCGCGCCCAGTTTATTTCAGATGTCACCGTGCCAGATGGTACAACCTTCCAGCCCAATACCGCCTTCAGCAAGACGTGGCGCTTGAAGAATGTCGGCACATGCACATGGTCAAATTACAGCCTGATCTATGATTCGGGTGAAAAGATGAGCGGCCCCGACTCTGCGGTGATCCCAACCTCTGTTGCTCCGGGTCAGACCGTGGATATTACCATCGGACTCACCGCTCCTGCCAATGCCGGCACTTATCGCGGCTACTGGAAACTCAAGAACAGCAGCGGCGTTCCGTTTGGCATTGGATCGGCGGGTACAAAATCCTTCTGGGTTGAGATCAAGGTTGCTGGCACGGCAGTCACCCCATCCACTCCGGTGAAAACTGTAACGCCCGGCACGCCTGTTACGCCTGCCACACCCATTGCCGGCACAAGTTATGATTTTGCCGCAAACGTCTGCGCCGCAACATGGATCAGCGGAGCAGGCACCCAGCCATGCCCCGGTACCGATGGAAATAATAGCGGCTTTGTCTTGATTTCCAATCCATCTAAATTGGAAAATGGCACAACCGATAACCGCACCGGTTTGATCACCTTCCCGCAGAACATTACCAACGGGTACATTCAGGGCTTTTATCCTTCCTACAAAGTAAAAAGCGGCGATAAATTCCGCTCCATCATTAACTGTGAAAGCGGCTCCACTTCGTGCTATGTAGTCTTCCGCCTGGATTATGTGCTTGCGGGTAGTTCCACCATTCAAACCTTCTGGGCTTTTGTTGAAAAATATGAAGGTCAATATTATGCGGCCGATATAGACCTTTCCTCGCTGGTTGGTCAGGATGTTAAATTTATCCTCAGCGTAAGCGCAACCGGTCCCGCAACCGGCGACCGCGCCCTTTGGGTTGGTCCCATCATTTACAATGCCGGCGGCGCTTCAGCGCAAGCCGCTTTTACTCCCCAGCCCACGAACACACCTGTGCCCGCAACCGCTACGCTTGGGGTAACTGCAACACCCACAATCGGAGCGACCGCCACTGCTACAACTGGCGCAGTCGCAACGGCTACTGCAACGGCAACTGTTGCAACTGCCACATCAACGACAGCGCCGTAATTCCAATACGCGAAAAGCAAAAGTTCCCGTTGTCGAAAGACAGCGGGAACTTTTGCTTTATGCAAAGGAGATGAAAATGAAACGATTCCTGTTTTTGATGTTGATCTTCCTCACCGCCTGCTCTGCGATGCAGCCCACGCCCGCATCCTATTTTGAGACTTCAGCCGCGCCGCTTAATACAACCCCCCAGCCTGTTCCTGTTATGCTGACAGAGATTCCCAACGCCTCAGCCGGTGTCGTGCCTGTCGTGACAGAATCAGCCCCACCGTTGGAACAAGATGCGGGAGAGTTGTATTTCTTCCTGCAACCTCGGCAGGCGGGGAAATCCATCCAATTGGCAAAGGTTTCTGGCGTATGCGTTTTTGATTCCGCGAACTGTCCGCCGCTGCAAATTGTGAAAGTACCCTTCCCATTTAATTTCACGATCAATGCGCTCAGTTGGTCGCCCGATGGAAAATTTGCCGCCTTCTCGTATTCGGATCATGCAAGCGGCACGCCGACAAAACTGTGGCTGTTTGACCCTGCCGCAGAGACGTGGACTGCGCTGGCGACGTTCCCGTACATTGATCCGCCCTTCTGGTCGCCTGACGGCGCGTGGATCGCGTTCCGCACCCAGGACGGACTTGGCGGCGAGGATGTTCACATTGCGCGCCGCGATGGTTCAGAGATGAAGAGCCTCTCGGCAAGTTTGCCCGCCGCAGGAAAACCCTACATCATGGATGGCTGGCTTTCTGACAACATCATCATGCGCTCGGCATCGCCAGATAGTTTTGGAGATATTTACCTTGTGCGTGCCGCTGATGGCACTGCGCGTTTGGCGCTTGAATCCAGTTTACAGTTTACTGCCGCGCCAGATGCCAGCCTGCTGGTGTATGACAATTATGATGCTGTCAGCCAAAAACATGATTTGAAGGCGTTGGGAACTGATGGCGCAAATTCTGTGACGCTGGCAAATTTTACAGGCGGGAAAATCTATCCCATTGTCTGGTCGCGCAACAGCCAGCAGATCGCTTTCAACTATTACAGCAATTTTACCGACGGCGCGCCCAGCGCGGAAGTTTATCTGGTCAACCGCGATGGAAGCGCATTATCTTCGATTTACAAAGGCACAACTGTCGGGCGGTTGATCTTCTCGCCAAATGGAAAATATCTGCTTGCGGAAGAAACCACCTCCGCCACAGGCGGTCATTTGTTTTTGATCAATCTTGCCACGCTTGAAACAAAAATATTGCAAGCCCCCGGCTTATCCACCGATTACGATTGGTATGCGCCTTCATGGAGACCGTGAAGATTTTGTGATCTTGCCAAAAGATAAGTTTGCTTTTTGACCACCAAGGCACGAAGCCTCAAAGACTCGATAGTTTTTTCTCAGAGACTGTTTAATAACTCACCTTACGCATTGTCGTTCTGAGCGGAGCGAAGAACCTCTACAATTGTCCCAGAGACCCTTCGCTGTCGCTCAGGGAATCATGGTTAGGTGCCTAAAGTGAGTTAATAACTTCACCACCAAGTCACAAAGACACAAAGCCGCAAAGTTTTTTCTTCGAGTCTTTGAGACTTTGCGTCTTTGTGGTCACAAAAGTCGACTTATTAAACAGCCTCTCGGTGATCTTCGTGATCTCGGTGGTAAAAAAGCCTTTAAGAAACATTTTCTTGGCGTATTATTTTAGGCACTCCCGATTTTTGCCATTTGACTCCTCTCCCTTTGCGGCATTACACTACATAAAATCTATGAGCATGATCAGCGCTCACCATGAGCCGGTCATGCCGCGAAAACTGGAGACCCTATGATTTTCTCGAACACTCCGCGCCCTGAGATATTGAAATCGCTTGCGGATGTGAAACACGCGCCGTTTTGGTTGGATGACCCGGCGCGCCCCGAACCCGCACTCGCATTGACAGAAAGCATTAACGCCGATCTTGTTGTTGTAGGTGCGGGCTTTACAGGCTTGTGGACTGCGTTGATTGCCAAACAAGCCGACCCCGCGCGTGATGTGGTTCTGATCGAAGCAGGGCAGGCAGGCTGTGGCGCAAGTGGACGCAACGGTGGCTTTGTTGCCTCGTCGTTAACCCATGCTTTTCAAAATGGATTAAACCGTTGGCCTGCTGAACTAAAAAAACTGGTCGAACTGGGACACAAAAACCTGGATGGCATCGAAGAAACGATCAAACAATTCAACATTGATTGTGACTTTATCCGTTCAGGCGAGATCAGCGTGGCAAATGAAGAATATCAAATTGCCGACCTGCGCGAAGAAGCGGAAATCTCAGCGCAATACGGCGAACAGATTCAGTTTCTCGATCAGCAGCAAGTCCGCGCGCGCGTCAACTCGCCGACCTACCTTGCCGCAGTGCATGATCCGTCTGTGGCGATGGTCAACCCTGCGCGGTTGGCGTGGGGTTTGAGAAGGGCATGTCTGGAAGTTGGAGTCCGCTTATTTGAGGGCACCCAAGTCACGGGGTTGGAAGAGACGCGCGGGGCTATTCTCGTCAAAACCAATTACGGCCAAGTCAAATCCAAAAAAGTTGCGCTTGCCACCAATGCCTTTGCGCCTCTGCTTAAACGCCTTTCGTTTTACATGGTTCCTGTTTATGACTACGTGTTGATGAGCGAGCCGCTCTCGCAGGAGCAGCGCGCTTCCATTGGCTGGCTTGGGCGCGAGGGCGTGGGCGATTATGGCAACCAGTTTCATTATTACAGCATCACTCCCGATGGACGCATTCTGTGGGGCGGATATGACGCGATCTATTATCGGAATAATCAGGTTGCGCCGCAACTCGAGAATCGCCCCGAAACCTTCGCCCGTTTGGCTGATCATTTTTTCCAGACATTTCCCACGTTGATGGGGTTGCGTTTCACGCACGCCTGGGGCGGTGTGATTGATACCTGCTCGCGCTACACCGCTTTTTGGGGCAAGGCATATCACGGCAGGCTTGCGTATTCGTTGGGTTACACCGGACTCGGAGTTGGCGCATCCCGCTTCGGAGCGCAAGTCATGTTGGATCTGCTGGATGAAAAAAAGACCGAACGCACTGACTTGAAAATGGTGAGGTCGAAGCCATTTCCATTCCCGCCTGAACCATTCCGCGCCCCGATCATCAACTTCACACGCTGGTCGCTAAACCGCGCAGACGAACATGCCGGAAGAAGAAATTTATGGTTGAAAATTTTGGACGCCCTCGGGCTGGGCTTTGATTCGTAATTTGACAATGTCACATTACGGCTGAAACCAAAGATTTTAACCACAAAGGGCACGAAGTAACACGAAGGAAATCTTTGGCTTTGGCTCCTTGCTCTCCTTTGTGAATTTTGTGGTTAAAGATTTTGAAATGTGATATTGTCAAAGTAAATAGACCTCTTGCGAAAGTCCTTTTTTGATCACAAAGGCACAAAGTCTCGAAGACTCAAAGGAAAAAAACTTAGTTGCTTAGTGTCTTGGTGACTTTGTGGTTTTCAACGCTTTACTTATGCAAGAGGTCTAATAAAAAACTCCGAGTTCTTGAAGAACCCGGAGTTTTTTTTATTTCTTTTATCTGCGCCCCGGTGTCATCACCGGATATACCGAAACATCAATGTCGCTGTAAATTTCAAGTTCCGTTGCGCTGATCCAGCACATACCATTGTTGTATGGGTTGCGAATAATAAACCAGCCGGGTACGCTTCCAACGCCAAGAATATCAACTTTTTTTGCATCGCTGATGTGGCTGCTAAGATTTTTGTACCCATACGTTGGTCCAGGTCCATCGTTCCAGCACGATGATCCATCGCCTATGACCTGGGGGCGTTTGGTGGCAACATAGACCGTTTCAGTGGGCGTCACAAAAATGGTTGGCGTAATGCTTGGGGTCACAGGTATCGGCGTGGGCGAATACGCCGCCACAGTTTGAGTCAACATGGAGGATACCAGTTGCACTGCAATTGTCCCTGCAACGTCAACAGGCGGAGGGGTTGCGGCTTTTGGCGTACAGCCAGATATAAAGGCCAATGCCAGAACCAAAACACCGATCACAATTGAATATAAAAAGCCTGATTTCATTTTCTTCTCCAATTATTACCAAAGGTACAGAATTTTACCCTACTCTTAAGGCTGTAAACTCAATTCAAACGGGGAGTGGTTAATCTCATGGGCTTGCCAAAAGATTTAACCACGGAGACCATAGAACTCACGAAGAAAACCTCTAAAAAACCTCTAAAAAACCTCCCTTGGCACTGCTCTTATTTCAAGGTAGAGACCCTTCGCTCCGCTCAGGGAATCACGCTTTAGGTGCGTAAGGTGAGTTAATAAAACACCTCCGAATTCTTCAGGAATTCGGAGGTGTTTTTGTTTTTCTTATCTGCTTTTTCGCGGTGCGAGGCGATTCCTGCCGTAACTCTTCGGCGTGGGAGCGGGGCGCGGAGGGCGGCGCGAATCTTCTCGCGGGGCGCCTCTGCCTCTGGCATCGCCCGCAGCTTTCGGCGGGGCGGCTGCGGTGTAGTCGAATCCTTCCAACGTCT
>JAIFKY010000254.1 GCA_020049345.1 Anaerolinea sp. | reverse complement strand
GCGCTGGTATTGCCTTTTACGAGAAACTGAATGACGACCGCGACGATAAATCCGGCAGTTACCGAGCGGGTAAATGTTCCCTGCGGATTGCGATAAACGACAAATTCTGGAATTTCTCCAATGGCAACATCGCGCCATGCAGTTGCCTGTAAATCCTGAAAGGCGGTCATGGAAGCGGCGGCTAACAAAGCCACGGCTAATATCTGGTAAGTCCAATACAGGATGATGCCGCCCGGAAGTTGTCCAAAACCAATAAACGCCAGATTGCCAACGAGTGAACGTCCCAGCGTGCCATCAAATACATTGAAGTGAAAAGCAAAGTAGGCAAGGAAGGCAGTTGTAAATCCGCCGTAAAACAGGAACGAGGTCTGTACCATGCGTCCAATGCCTGATTTTCCGCTGTAGAAATTCCACAAGCCGTTGAGTTTGGTCATGTGTTTTTTGCCCCACTTCACCAGCGCGAAATCTTCATTGATTACAAATTGGATTCCATTGGACATGGCTTCCAAACCAGAGAGCGCCACCAGCCCTTTCATGGATGCGGTCAGCATGTGATATGCCGCCTGCCAAAAAGAGGGCGTGCTGACTTGTTCTGTAAATGGCGCGGGCGGAACTCCCTTTCCTTTTGCAATAAACAAACCAATTGCCAGCGCAATTGTGAGGAAACCAAAAATGCCCAACAAACTAAAAACCACGCGTGATGATTCGCCGCGTCCGCGAATGGTGAGATACCATGTGACCGCCGCCATGGCTGCCCCCAATCCAAAACGGACTGTCCAGACGATGGCATAAGAATTGGTGAGCGAAAGTAATTGGTCAACGCCCGAAAGAGTTGATACCACAATGGTAAAGATATAGTCCTGAATCAAAACCACCGCAACCACCAAACTTAAGCCTGGAGCCAGATAGCGCATCGCGGCTGTGTACGAACCGCCGCCTTCGTTGAAAATTCCCAACGAATACATATACAACCCGCCGAATATAAGGTTGGCAAATGCAATCACAAGCACAGCCACGAAGGCATATTTTTGTAATCCATACGGATGCAGGGCGCTCATCATTTCGCCAGTGGCATAAAAATAAGATGTGAAATAATCCACACCAAAGAGCGCCAGCGCCGCCAGCAGACCGATCTGACCAGCGCCATGAATATGGGCATCCGCTTCATTTTCACGCGGAGATATGCGGAACGAAACAAAAACGATAACAATTAACAGTGCAATTGAAAAAAACATTTTATAGACCTTGGTTTTCAGATTCAAATGCCTGTTCGAGCAGATCAAGCAAATGAAGCAGGTGGTTTCGGGTGGATGGGTTGTAGCGCGTATCCTGGCTGACCTTCACTTCCTCCTGACGCACGGCGCGCACAACAAAAGCAGGGACGAACATGATCCGTCCAGCGGGGATGACTTCAAACTTCGTAATGTCCACGCGCAGTTCTTGATCGTCGAAATACGGCAGGCTCAGGCTAAGTCCGCGGTTTAGGTTGCCAGAGGCAGCGCGTTCCTTGATGCGGGCAATAATCTCTTTTGACTGATAAACTGCCAGCGCGCGCCCCTGATTGACCAATTGACCGAGCATCCCATAACGTCTCTTGGCGTATTCTTCATCGGCTGAAATGTAGGGCGCGAGAGCCACCGCCAGGAACAACACTTCCATAAATCTCTGCATTGACTTGATATGTGATTCAGCCTCTTCCACAGACTTAGCCAGTAAATTCCCATTTTGATCGAAAGCCACCCATTGGGGCAGGAAGAATTTTCTGGCGAACGGGACGAATGGCACCAACAGATCACCGCGACCCTCTTCCGCTTTTCCTTCTTCAGCAATCGCGTCGCTGGCGGCGGTGATGGCTGATTCTGGCTCGAGAGCATCATCCTCAGGGACGAAGGGAATCGACTCATCTGCATCCGCAAATTTGTATGCAACGGTTCTTCCCGCAGGAAGCATGTTGTAGACCATGTGCATGGCAGCCGCATGACGCAACAGACTAGCCGCCACAGACACTGCGCGATCCGGCGATTGTTCCAATTCGGCAAGCGAATGACGAAGTTCCTTGTGAAGTTCCACTTTACGCAGGCGGTTCATAAAACTGCCAGCCGAATACGCGCGTTGATTTTGCGGAATGGTGACCAGCGCGGGCTGATCCACGTTTTCGAGCGTGCAAACGATTCGGTCTGGAAGCGAGAAGCGGACTTGCGCCCCGCCATCCACAATGGCTTCCGCAATCTGTTTTCCCTGCGCTTCCAGAAAACGCTGAACAATGGCGGGCTGTGCAGAAAATAACGCCTGCTGGCGTTTGTAGTCTTCTGCGAGACGATCTGATAAAAATTTTGGATTTGTTTCGGACATATTTAACCTGTTTGAAAAAGATATTTTTGGGCTCTTTCGGGGGCTTAGCCCCCCCGAAAGAGCCAGCATGGGGCGTTAAATTATTTTCGACGAATTACTTAACCATGATTCCCTGAGCGACAGCGAAGGGTCTCTGGGGCAATTGTAGAGGTTCTTCGCTCCACTCAGAACGACACTGCGTTAACTAAATATGGAATTCCACGCCCAAACAAGGGCAAACTCCATGGCGACAGAAAAATAAAGCAGTGCGGTGTGCGCCCAATCTTGCGGCAACTGAACGATCTTCACTTCAAGCCAAAAAAAACCGGCAAGGATGGATAACGAACCTGCCCATGCCATGGCATGCGAAGTAAACGTTGAGTTTTCGTTTTGGACGGGTTCATTTTCTGCAAGAAAGTAAATCGGCGCGTTTAGGTTTGACTTCAAAACCTGATCCAACGGCTTTCGCATCAGTCCCACTTTTTGTCCCGCATAACAAGCCAGAACATCGCCTTCCTGCCAGACCTTGCGGACTTGCCCCACCCAATCGTTTCCTTGCTCGATCATAATTTCGGTGGACATATCTGTATCTTTGATAATGGAAGCCAGCGTGATCAATTTACGTCGAAGTTGGGCTTCTTCACTAAAATCATTGGAAAGGCTGAAGAGTAAAACATTCAGTTGCTGCGAACGCGCAATCTCCCAAATCCGATGAGACAGGCTGGGCTGGGGCGTCTCAGAAGCTGGGATAAGGACAATTAATCGGCGGCTTTGCTCTGAGCGCGGCAAAGGGTTTGAATGAGCAGCGGGGGATAATGCCAGGGTAGGGAAATCTACATCAAGTTTGTTCATGTCACCTCACAGATACATAAATCGTATCAATTCCACATAAAACGGTGACAAAAATTTGGGGCAATCGTATAAAGAACAAATAAAAACGCCCTTTTGCAAGGGCGCTGTAAGGTACAAGATTTATGTCATTATGAGGACAAAAAAAATTCCTTCGCAACGACATCACTTATTCGTCTGCAATAAATCGGTATCCAATGCCTGGTTCGGTGAGAATATACTGCGGACGTTCAGGGTCGGCTTCAAGTTTCTTGCGGAGTTGGCGCATGTAAACGCGCAAATACTCGGTATGATCGGCGTCGGCAGGTCCCCAAACTTGAATGAGAATGCTTTGATGTGTAAGCACACGCCCATGATTGGCGGCAAGGTAAGCGAGAAGTTTATGCTCGGTACCTGTCAATTTAACTTCCTCATCATCGCGTTTGACGATGTGCCAGGCAAGGTCAATTGTGAGCGCGCCTGCTTTGATCACTTTGCTTTGCGCGCCCTGCGCGCGCGTGGAGTGGCGCAATGCCACGCGCACACGCGCCAGTAATTCTTCAATTCCAAATGGCTTTGTCAAATAATCATCGGCGCCTTTATCCAGCGCGGCAACTTTATCGCGCTCGCTGTCACGCACAGAGAGAATGATGATTGGGCATTGAGTCCATTCGCGCAGGCGGGTGCAAACTTCCACGCCGTCCATATCGGGCAAGCCCAAATCGAGGATGATGATATCGGGTTCGTTGGCTGCGGCGAGGGTCAAACCTTCTTCGCCGCGGCTGGCCGTCGTGACCCTGAATCCTTTTTCGGTGAGGATAGTGCGGATCGCGCGTTGAATTTGTTGTTCATCATCAATCACAAGAATGTGCGGCTCGTTGTTCATTCGGTCTCTGTATCCATTGGAAATTGTGGGGGCGGCGCGCCTTCCCACGTGAGCGGAAGTGTGAAGTTAAATGCAAAGCCATCTGACATGTTTTCAGCCCAAATACGCCCGCCATGCGCTTCGATGATTCCCTTGCAAATGGAAAGCCCCAACCCTGTGCCGGTTACGCGGTCTGCGGCGGTGATGCGATAGAACTTGTCGAAGATGCGCTCCAAATGTTCAGACGGTACTTGCGGCCCCTGGTTTCTAACTTGTACGCGAACTGTATCGCCTTCAATGTTTGCTCGAATACAAATTATGGTATTTGAAGGCGCGTACTTCAAACTGTTGCTCACTAAATTTGTGAAGACCTGTTCCATCTGAACGTAATCTACGGGTACGAATGGCAAATTTTCAGGAACATCAACCTTGAATTTATGCTCCTCTGCCGAATATCTCATGCGTGCCAGCACGCTTCCCAATATCTCAGACAAAATATTCCATTCGCGTTTTGGTTTGAGCGCGCCCGATTCAATGCGCGACATGTCAAGCAGATTTCCAACCAGCATGTTCAAATGATCGGCTTCATCATCAATTGCGGCAATCAACTCGGGGCGCGCGGGGGAATCCCAACTGACTTCATTTCCACGCAAACTCGAAGCGGCGGCTTTGATGGTGGAAAGCGGCGTCCGTAGTTCGTGCGAAACAGAAGACAGGAGAATGGATTTCAAATGATCGCTCTCCTCAAGGACTTTTGCGCGGGACTCTGTTTGCGCGAGCCGCGCGCGTTCAAGAGCCAAAGCCCCCTGACTTGCGAATGTTTCCAACAACCGCTTCTCTCCTAACGAGATGGTTGGTGCGGCTCTCCAAAGCAGGATCTCCCCGAGGGCGTCTCTTGCCGTTTGGATGGTAACAATCAACTCGGGGGGGCGCAGCGGGGATGTTGTTTCGGGCAGGTGAAAAGCAAAAGATTCCGCGCCCGTGATCCTGATCTCCACATATTCACCCTGCGAAACAGCCCGCACTTGCTTGGCAAGGATTTGCGTAATGGCATGGTCGCCGTGCAGCCCTGTTAATGCGGCGCTTAATTCGTACAATTGTGTGGCTTCGCGTTCACGCGCTGTGGCTGTAACAAGGCTCTCCTGCATCCGCCCGACAAGTTGACTGATTACCACGGCCACAACTAAAAAAACCAGCAAGATGACAACATCTGCCGGACGGTGGACTGCCAAGGTGTAATATGGCGGGATGAAAAAATAATTGAAAGTGAGAAACGTAATCAACGCGCTGGTAATGCCGGGGGCAAGCCCCCAAAAAGCAGTGATCAAGCCCAACGGGATCAAATACAACAGCGCCACCACTGTGGCATCAAGCGCTTCCCGTACGGTAAAAAAAATTGCGGTAGTCAACGCAATTGATCCAATGGCGAGAAAATATTGACCAGAGCGTGATATGAAAGATGAAATTCTCATGTTTTGCAAACTTCATTATACTATTCGGGTGCGTTTTACTTTAGTTGAACCCGCGCATGATATACGGCTTTCTTAAAGTGGTCGAAGTTGTTTGCGCGTAATTTAAATTAATTAGCCCAAGTTGCCACCATGCCAGGAACCTCAAAATCCTTGCCGCTAATTTCGCTAATTTGCGCGGATTTTTCTCAACTTCGCGAAAATCCGTGCAATTCGTGGCAAAAAGAGGTTTTGCAACACATTTCAATTTCAAGGTAGCAACTTGGGTTAATTATTCAAGGCTTGGTTTGCCGTGAAGCAAGATAAATTCCCGTAAGAATAAATACGCCGCCAATCATGGTTGCGAATGTTGGTGTTTCACTCAAAATGAAAAAAGCCAAAATTGCCGATCCAATGGGTTCACCGAGCGTGGTCACCGCAACCAGCGCGGCGGGCATATATTTCAACGCCCAATTATAAGTGGAGTGTCCAACCAGTTGCGGAAGCGCCGCAAGCAAAAACATCCAACCGTAGGTCTTGGGCGCATACCCAAATGGAGAATTGCCCGAAACAAACATGATCAGTATCAACGCCAGCGCGGCGAAGCCATACACCATAAAAATATACGGAACAAGTGAAATATTTGCGCGCAATTTTCTACCGATGATCAGGTATCCAGTCACCGTCCACGCGCCGGCCAATGCCAGAAAATTTCCCAGCATTGCGCGCCCTTGCAAGACATCCTGCAAAGCCGGGCAGGATAAACCGGAGTTCCAAACACACGCATCGGACAACCCGATAATTGTCCCGCCGACGAGTGACAGCCCCAACCCGATCATGGCTGTGCGCGCCAGATGTTCCTTCAACAACATGGGTGAGAGCAGCGCCACCCAAAGCGGACCTGTGCTCACAAAAACAACCGAACTTGCCACGCTGGTATATTCGAGAGACGAAATCCAGGTGGCAAAATGCAAGGCGAGGAAAATGCCAGAGAAAGCCCCAAGCAACACATCGTTAAGTGTGAAGCGTTTTAATTCCTCACGATGTTTGGTGAGCGCAATCGGCGCCAGCATCAGAGTCGCAAATGTCAAGCGTAAAGCCGCAATTACGAGCGAAGGCGCGCCGTCATTTTGCGCGAAGCGAATAAAAATACTCGCTGTGGAAACCGCCAGTATGGCAATTAGAATTGCAAAGGGAAGTATGAGTTGGGCGCGTTGATTCATAGTGGCGTAGAGTTTACCGCAACTGATGTTGCGCGGGTGGTAAAATAATATACGCTAATATATATTCATCAAAAAGGAGAATGGAAATGTCTAGTATTAAATCTGAAATTGCGGGGTTGGTAACTAAAAAAGTTGGAATCCCCAACGATAAAGCATTGCAGGCTGTGGATGTGGTCTTGAACTTCCTCAAGCAGAAATTACCCCCCACAGTAGCCGGTCAAGTGGATGCAGTCCTCTCAGGGAACGTTGATCTGAGCGACGGCATTGGGCTTGACGATGCGGCCGGGTTGCTTGGCGGCTTCCTGGGCGGAAAGAAATAAATCCCAAAGGTTTTGCTTTGAAAATCGCTGCATCTCTTGGATGCAGCGATTTTTTGCGTCTTTTTTGAAATATATGATATTTGTATAAAAATTATCCAATTTCTTGCAGGTATTCTTTGTTGGGGGTAAAATGAAATTAAGTGTTCAAAAATTACACTACTACAAAATAATTGTACCAATTTCAAAGGAGATAAAAATGGCTTTCGAACTTCCCAAACTTGCATATGCGTATGACGCATTAGAGCCGCACATTGATGCGCGCACAATGGAAATTCATCACACCAAACATCACAACACCTACGTCACAAATTTGAACGGCGCGGTCGAAAAAACACCTGAATTGGCGGGTAAATCACTTGAAACCCTGCTCGGTGATCTGAGCGCCGTGCCTGAAGGCGTTCGAATGGTTGTTCGCAACCATGGCGGCGGCACATACAACCACAATTTATTCTGGGAAGTCATGGCTCCCAACGCTGGCGGCGCGCCCAAAGGCGAGTTAGCCAAGGCGATTGACGCCTCCTTCACCTCATTTGACGCTTTCAAAGTCGAATTTGAAAAAGCCGCCACCACCCGCTTTGGCTCTGGTTGGGCTTGGCTTGTAAAAAAGGACAGCGGACTTGCTGTAGTTTCCAGCGCCAATCAAGATTGCCCTCTTTCTGACGGACTGACCCCCATTATGGGGCTTGATGTCTGGGAGCACGCTTATTATCTCAAATACCAGAACCGCCGTCCCGATTACATCTCAGCCTGGTGGAATGTAGTCAATTGGGATGCAGTTGCTGCTCGTTATTCAGCCAAGTAAAAATAAGGCGGGTTATTCCCGCCAGTTTGTTCCTTTAGACTTTAAATATATTTCCATGTAGGAGAAATAACCCATGACTCACGTTATCACCAGTTTATGTGTTCGTGACCGCGGTTGTATTGAAGTATGTCCGGTGGAGTGCATTGTCCCCGGACAACCTACCGCTGAATGGCCCATGATGTACATTGACCCGGATACTTGTATTGATTGTGGCGCGTGCGTGCCTGAATGTCCGTTTGCCGCCATCTATCCTGAAGACGAAGTCCCAGCCGCCTATACAGCCAAAGGTGGCGAGTACATCAGCAAGGTTGGTCTCACAGGTCACTATGAAGGCTCCAACCATCATGGAAAGGCTGTTATCCTTGAAGCCACTCGGCAACTTGCCGCAGGCGAAACCGTTGACCTTACCCCAGACATCAAAGCCAACGCAGATTTCTTCAAAGCAGGCCCAGGCTACGGCGCCAAAGACAGCGATCAAGGTTCGTAATTTAATTCAATCAAAAAAGGTCAGGCTGATGCCTGACCTTTTTTGATTCACTGATTCAGCGCCGCATCAAGCAGGGTATCTCCAATGTAATGCGCGAGAAAAACATTGTTTTCCTCCAGCGTAATTACCAACGCCAGCGGCGCGCCTTTCCAATCTGGCAGGGTTCCGGCAAGCAGCCAGGTGATGATCTCATCGTCCAGGCTTGCCTGTCCAACATGACTCCAGTATGACTTGCCTTTGACGATAAAAGACAGAGCCGCCTCATTCGCCGCCTCAGCCTGTATCACCTCCCTCGGCATTCCCTCGGCTGAAAGAACAACCCAGCCCTGCTCAGGCGTGTTGACCGCCGTAGCAATGCGAGGCGCAGGCACAATGCCGTTATGGCTTAATAACGCCGCCGCCAAAGTAACTTGCAGTGGACTAACTTTCAAATTACTTGTTGAAAGATTAACTGTATCAAAAGCCACAGGCATATTTAATGCGGGCGCTTGAAACAGGCCAAGTTCCTTGTAGTACATATTCAAGTCAGACTCTGTCGGCTGCGCTTCGCCAAACTCTGCGCGGATAAGCGGCAACAGGGATGTGCCGATTGGATATAAACCCTGTGTTGCGCGGTTTACCAACGGCGCTGATGAATTCAGCGCAAGCGATTCGCCCTCTTCGCTTAATTTGTTTGGGTCATACGTTGGGTGAGAAACCATGGATAAAATCTCACCGGTTTCGGCATTCATCAAAATAATTGAGCCGGCATGTCCGCCCAAAAGTTGATCAGCCTTGGATTGTAAAGCGAGGCTCAAACTGAGGCGCACATCCAAGCCGGGCGGGGGAGTGCCGTAGAGTAAATGATCCCACCAAATAAGGCTGGATGGATTGCCCTGCAAGCCGCGCAAGTAATCATCAAGAGTTGCCTCCAAGCCGGCTTGACCATAAACAGGATGCGTGTATCCAGTAATAGGTGCAAGGTCGGGATAAAGATAGACGCGCTGGTACGTTCCGCTTTCGCCTTCGGTGACGTTGATCGGCTGATTATTTCGATCCAGTAATTCTCCGCGCGGCACGTATCGATCTGCGATGGAGCGGCGAGGGTTATCTGTGCGGTTGAGCAAATCAGGTGCGCGGATAATTGCCCACCATGCGCTGGTGAGCGAAACAGCCGCAAGCCCCAGTGCCAGTATTCCCGCGAGAAGTGAATATGGTTTTGGATCTTGTATGGAGGTCGGCTCGCTGTCTTCGACATTGCTGATGGAAAGTAGGAGGAATAAGGCGATGTAAGATGTCAATAATGATGAGCCGCCATAAGAGACGAAGGGCAGTGTTACGCCTGTCAGTGGAAATAAGCGTAGATTTCCGCCAATGATGAGCAGACTCTGAACGCCGAGATAGGTCACTATGCCAGCGGCCAGGTAGCGGCGGAATCTGTCGGAGGCGCGCAGTGCGGCGATCAAACCCCGGGCGAGGATCAACCAAATGAGGACAAGCAGTCCTATTGTCCCGACCAGCCCCGTTTCTTCCGCTATCGCCGCGAAAATAAAATCTGAAATGGCTACGGGTACGAGGAGCGGGCTGCCAAGTCCGATGCCGCGCCCGATGATGCCGCCATTTGCAACAGCCAGCAGTGATTGCACAATCTGATACGATATGCCGGTGGGATCAGCCCAGGGATCGAGCCAGCCTTCCACGCGAATGTGAATGATGTCAATGAAAAAATACCCGATGCCCAACGCTGCTGTTAAAAAGAGGATTGCACTTAATAAGACGCGCCGCTTGCCGGTGTAGAGGAAAATTACAACCGTGAAAATACAGATAAAAATGGAAGCGGTGCCGAGGTCGCGTTGAACGAGCAGCAGTAAAAGCGCAAGCCCCGTGACGACCAGCGTTGGGATCAACAAGGGCAGGGAAGATAAACGAATATTGATTCGGTCTGCCAGATACGCCGAAAGATAGATGACCAATAATAATTTAAGCGGTTCGGATGGTTGAAAGTAAACGCCGCAACAACCAAGCCACAGGCGCGGACCAATTCCAAGTGGATTGGTGCCGAAGAGAAGCGTGAGCGCGGTGATGAATAATCCACTGCTGAGCAGTACATATTTATAGCGTCTGAGAAAGGTGATTATTTTTTGCTGGGCAGATAAAGCCAGAATAAAAATGATGACGCTTATGCCAAGCCACATGGTCTGACGTATGCCAAAGTTTTCATCCAAGCGCCAGATGGTGAGCATACCCCAGCCGCTGAGCAATGCCACGGCAGGCAGCATGTACGGATCGCGTTCTGTTAAATATTTGACTGTTGCGCGGTGCGCAAAATTTATTAACACAGCCCAAACAAGAAAGCCCGCCCAATGCGAGAGTCTGTAGTCTACATTCCAGGCGCGTTCGCGCACAGCAGGAGACAGGGTGAGGATGACGGATTGAACAAATAGAAAGAATGCCGCCCAACGCAACAGGAGGCTCTGGGTTTTGTCATGCATTCTTTAATAGTACATCATTTTTTAGGATTGTGGGTGAAGGGGCGGAAGTAATTGCTGATGTGGAAAAAAACATCCACCGGGGCAATCAAATAGTCTGTGTATAATTTGAGGCATCCAGACTTCCGAAGTCTGCTAGACTTCAGAAGTCTCCCCCACCCGACTTTTTGAGAGGATACAGTTTTATAGATTTATGCCGGAAGGAAAATTGTCATGAAATATATTGAAACGAATTCCTGCGCGCCAGCCATTAATCTTGCGTATGAAGATTACTTCCTGAACGGTAAATACCTTGAGGATGATCTTTTTATGCTGTGGCGAAATGATCCGGCAATTGTGGTTGGCAAGTTTCAAAATACACTGGAAGAGATCAATTCCAGTTTTGCCGAAGCCCATAAAATTCAGGTTATCCGGCGCATTTCAGGCGGTGGGGCGGTTTATCATGATCTGGGAAACCTGTGTTTTAGTTTTATTCTGCACGAGACCAAGCCGGAAATCGCTGACAAGTCTAAATATGTGCGTCCGCTGGTAGGCGCTTTATCTCAAATGGGAGTTCAGGCTGAGGTGACTAGAAATGGATTGACCGTTGGTGGAAAAAAAATATCAGGAAATGCAATGGCGCTGCATAAAACCCGACTTCTGTTCCACGGTACATTGTTGTTTGACACAGATTTGGAAATGTTGGACGCGGTCTTGAGAAATTCAGCGGATGGGATTACGTCGAAAGGAGTCAAGTCAGTCAGGAGCAGTGTGACAAACTTAAAAGAACATCTTGCGCCAGAAGTGGATATTCTCCAGTTCAAGCAGGATATGAAACGACTCCTTTTTGCTGATACCCCTGCCGAGATATACACTCCCAGCCAGCAAGACCTTGATTCCATTCACGAGTTGGTAAAAACAAAATATGAAACCTGGAAATGGAATTATGGGGGTAATCCAAATGCGCGGGTTGAACGAGTCCGTCAATTTCCAGGCGGGGTATTGGAAATTCGCCTTGATCTGGAAAAGGGTCATATCAAGGCTTGTCAGATCAAAAGTGATCTTGAAACATTAGTTGGGATCAGCGAAATTGAAAAAAAACTTGAAAATATTCGATACACATTCATGGATGTCCGCAATGCATTAAGTGGATTTGATCTCGAAAAGAATTTGGGGTCAATTTCAAAAGATGACCTTGCGCAGTGGATTGTATATTAATCACGCGCCTACCATGCTCGTATAAAAAACTCCCTGCGTATTTCAGCAGGGAGTTTTTTTTGTTAATCTTGTTATGGTCTTCCGCCTTGTCCGCCTGGCTCAGGCATGGGATTGTTGCCATTATCTCCGCCGTTTTGCGGTTCTGGAGCATTTTGCGGTTCGGCAGGAGCGCCAGGTTGGTTGCCGCCGCCACTCTGTTGATCCGCTCCCGTGTCTGAGTTATTCCTTGGTTCGGGTGTGCCCATGATCCCGTTTTGTTGTCCTGTGCCGTCCAAAACCGGCGTGTGGAATTCTTTCGGAGCAACGGCGGGGCTATCAGTTGCAAGCGGTTCTTCGCTGGTGATGGGAGATTCTGTTGCGGCAGGAACATCAGTGGGTTCAGCCGTAGCAATCCCAGATTGATTCTGGTGGCGGTTGACAAAACCTTGCGGATCAGCCAGCCCATCTTCGACCTGTCTCAATTGGGTTTGCAGCATGTCGCGAGTTTGGTCAAGAATCGGCTCGCAGTCGGTGCATGTTCCATCCTGCAACTGGCTCAACAGTTGATCTTGAGTCTGCAAGCGGTCGCGGATTTGCAACAGCGTGTCGGTCACTTCGGTCTCGTCCAGCGTGGATGCGATTTGCAGCGCCTGGTCAATCCGCTCCTGCGTGCGGGTGGTCAACGCTGTGGGCGGGGTGATGCCAATCGAGTTCAATGCCGCCATTTCTTCGGTGCGGGTTTGCGCCTGTTGCATGAGCAGGTTGACCTCTGTGGCGGGGTCGGTATTGAAAAATAATTGTGCGTCTTCGCTAAGCAATTTGATCGGATATAACGCGCCTGTGGGCAGGTCGTCCTGTGCGGCGGCAACAGTGGCATTGCCTCCAAATAACAAGCCGACGATGACAAGGGTGGATAC
>JAIFKY010000037.1 GCA_020049345.1 Anaerolinea sp. | reverse complement strand
CTGCTTCAGCCAGTTTGCGCTCAATGGAACGCTGCGTCACTTCCGGCGGAAAGGAAGCAAGCAGGATCATCGTAAAATATCCGCACAGCACACTCTGGCGGACATCGGCAATATTCCCATCCAGTTTACTGATCGCCCGAGTCACGTCATAGATAATCCCAATACGGTCGCGCGAAATAATAGAGATAACAAAAAGGTCTCGTGGTCCAGTCATTGATCCTCACCCATTGCTTGAAATAAAAAAGTTGTCCCAGTATATCAGAGCGTAAAAAGTGAGAAGTAAAAAGCGAAAAGGCAGTCTTTTCTTTTGTCAGCAAAGATCAACCTGCAATTAAATAAAATATCTGACAGGCTGCGCACAACCTGTCAGATATAAATTGGAAAGCAAAAGGGTTTGTGTTTTTAGGGCAGTCCTTCAAACACATCAGCTGCGGCAAACGCCACCCCCACCATGCTGGGGCCTGTGTGCGCGGCCAGTGCAGGTGACATGTAATGGGTGGGCATCCAGGTGCATTTGAAAACTGGCGCAATCAAATCACGCAAGGCTTCCACGCCAGAATGATTATAGGAGTGTAAAACCTGCACACGCAAAGCAGAACCAGCCTTGTGATGTTTGAGCATGTTATCCACCAGACCTTGCAAAGCTTTTTCAAATGTACGCGCCATGCCAAGTTGTGAATATGTGCCGCCCACTTTCTCGACGCCGATTAACGGGCGGATTCTGAGCATGGAAGCAACCAATCCCTTCATGTGACTGATACGCCCACCATGAATGAGATACTTTAATTCGTCCAACGTGTACATGCTTTCTGTTGCCGTACCAATGCGTTCAATGAGTGCCACAATCTTTTCCAGGGGCCAGCCAGCCTTGAGAGCGCGTGCTGCGGCGGCAACTTGCCAACCCAGAGCGGCACACAAGGTTTTGGTATCCACCACGGTCACATTGGCTTCGGGAACCATCTCAGATCCCAGGCGAGCGGCGTTATATGTGCCACTCAATCCAGATGACATTTGGATTGAAAGAATATTGCGATCAGTAACGGCAAGTTTGCGATATAGTTCAGCAAAATCACCCGCTGAAGGCTGGGATGTGATCGGAAAACTAGTCGTAGCCATCAGCATTTTTTGCAGTTCGTCCGACTGAACATCCTCTCTGCTGCGATAGGACGTTCCGTCCAATGTGATGGTGTGCGGCACGACATGAATCGGAATTTCAGGCATCAATTCGGGGGGCAGGAACATATCCATGCCCGTGTCGGTAACAATTTGCATCGTGGGCTCCTTGGCTTTCAAAAGTGGTTAATCATATCAAATATATTGGCTTTTACACGATACGTGCCGCACCGCCCACACCTGCCACCAGCACATCGCTCACACCCGGTAATTCACGCAAACGCTTCTCCACCTCTTTCGCATCCTCTGCCAGACAGATCACATGCACATTCGCGCCTGCATCCACCGTATAACCGACGGAGAGACCACTGGCGCGCCATGCACGTACTTCATGAAAAATACCAAGCGTCGTTGGCTGCCAATACATCAATGGCGGAGTGGAGGTCATCATAACCGCGTGCATCATATCCGAATCAAGTTCGATGATATCTGCAAATGTTTCAAAATCCTTATTGAGAATCGCATTGCGACAAATCTCCAACCTGCGTGCTGCATCGGCAACACGTCCAGCCTGCAAAGGACTTGTCCATGCAAGCGCGTGACCTTCGGTGGAACCTGTCTTCTTATGACTTGCATTGACAATTGCCACGCAATCCGTCAACATCCAATGTTCGGGAGGCGCAATTGAGACCGCAATACAATCCTCGTCGCCAGTACCCATCATCCATTCGACAAATCCGCTGGGGATGGAGCGTGACGCAGAGCCTGATCCGCGCCGAGCCAGCCGCGACAACTGCCACTCGGACAGAGTCAAGCCAGCGGCGTGGGAAGAAGCAACTGCCAGCGCCGCAAACGCCGCCGCCGAAGAGGCAATCCCCGCGCCGGCAGGGAAATTATTCGAGCTGGAAACTTCAGCCCTTTCATTCATATTCGCCATCTCACGCACCAGATCGAGAATATACGAGACGCGTTCAAGCCCCTTGCCAGAAACGGGATGGTCATTGATGAGTAAGGAATCGCGCTGGGATGAATTGAACGTAACCGTGGTGCGCGTAAAAAGCCCATCGAGATTCATCGAGACGGAACCGTTGGAGGGCAGGCGCAGGGCATTATCACGATTACCCCAGTATTTGATAAAGGCGATGTTTGGATGTGATTGGGCTGTATAAGTGGACATGGCATCAGTTTACCACGATTGAAAAAGCATAATTTCAATCATTTTTTCCCTCGCATCCGTTGCTTGACCCTTCATTACTCCAGAATTAGAATGTACATAATTACACTTCTTTCCACAACCCAACTCTCTCCTGTCAATAGCGCAGCGGTTGCCACATTCGTTGAAGCCACTTCTTTATCCCCACAGGTTTTGAGTTCCTGTGGGGTTTTATTATGGAGTTGGCATGAGAGACGGGACACAAAAAAACATTATTCTTTCCATAATCATTCGAGCGGCGATGGTACTCACCCTGTTGGCAGGCATGTTATCCGGTCATCCGGCTACAGTAGCTCGTGCAGCAGGTACGATCAGCCTGATATCTTTCACTTACACACAGGATTTTGATATTCTGTCCGCTACGGGCACATCCTCGATAATACCAAACGGGTGGGATTTTACTGAAGGCGGCACAAACGCCAATACCCTGTATACGGCTGGGACAGGATCGAACAATACCGGGGATACTTATAGCTTTGGCGCAGCAGCCACAACTGACCGCGCTTTTGGTAGCTTGCGAAGCGGCGCTTTGATCCCAGTCTTCGGGGCGCAATTTACAAACGATACTGGAGTAACAATAAACTCGCTTGAAATCAGCTACACAGGCGAGGAGTGGCGTCTTGGCGCGACAGCTAGAACCGACCAGCTTGACTTTCAATTAAGTACAAGCGCCACCAGTTTAATAACCGGCACCTGGTCAGATTACAACAGCCTCGATTTTGTCACGCCTACTACAGTCACAACAGGCGCAAAGGATGGAAACGCAGCGGCGAACCGAACAGCAATCAGCGATACACTCACAGGCTTGAACATTGCGAATGGCAGTACCTTTTGGATTCGCTGGCAGGATTTTGACGTAACTAGCGCTGACGATGGACTGGCAGTGGATGATTTTTCCCTGACCGCTGGCGGACAGCCCACGGTCGCCACCCTTGACGCGACAACGGTCACAGCTACCGGCACGACCTTGAATGGCACGGTCAATGCCAACAATCTGAGCACAACCGTCACTTTCGAGTATGGTTTGACGACCGCCTACGAACTTACCGACGTTACCGCGGCTCAAAGCCCGGTCAGCGGTTTGGCAAATACCCCCGTTAGCGCAGCCGTCAGCGGACTGACGCCAAACACCACCTATCATTATCGCACTGTCGGCGTGAACACCGCCGGAACAACTTACGGGCTTGACCGTACCTTCTCCATACCAGCCTTGAGCGCCACCATTGCCACCGAAGTTCACAACACGGCGCATACCCCAGTCACCGTCGCCGCACTTGGCGACAGCCTGTATGCCAAGGCAACCGTCACCGCGAACGGGCCAGCCGCCACCGGTTCGGTGACATTTTTCGCCTTCAATAACCCCTCCTGCTCTGGAACGGGAACCGATGCCGGAATGGTAGGACTGGTCAGCGGAGGGGTAGCCGAACCAAGTTTGAGCACCGTGCTAACGATCAACGGACTCTCGTTCCGCGCGCATTACAACGGCGACTCGAACTATCCGGCGGTTGATGGCGACTGCCAATCCGTTTCCACCACCTCGTATCCGACCGCGCTAAACTTGAGCACCTCCACCAGTCCACAGGATGGTGCGCTCCTGACAGACAGTCCGTCCAGCCTGGCCGTGCAATTCAGCATGGATGTGCTGCATGGCAACCCACTGGATAACCATTCTGCAGAGTACCCGGACAATTACCTGCTGGTCAGCCCGGGAGCTAACAGCACATTCGATACGCAGTCCTGTGGACCGATTGGAGTCGGCGGTTTGAAAACCGATGATACGCAAATTGCGGTCAATTCTGTCAGCTATGATCCAAGCACGTTCATCGCGGTATTGACTGTCAATCATGGGACAGCCTTGCCGAGAGGCGTTTACAGGCTGTTCATTTGTGGAACCACTTCGATCACAAACCCGGCGGGAACCACCTTCCTGAACAACCATACCTCCGATACCTTAGTAACGTTTACAGTCATCACCTCCCTGTCTAATCAGCAAACCAGGGACGATGCTGTGAAAAGCAAGAAACTCCCAGCCACCGGTTTCGCGCCAAATGTGGCCACGCTTCTGCCCGCACAACCTGCCGATAAAGCCTATGCCGACGAAGACATGCGGCTGGAAATCCCCGTTCTGAGTGTAAACCAACCCATCGTGGGCGTTCCCGGCCCTGACTGGAACGTTACCTGGCTCGGAAACAATATTGGCTATTTGCAAGGCACAGCCTTCCCCACCTGGAACGGAAATTCCGCGCTGACGGGTCATGTCACCAATTCCAATGGAAAGCCCGGACCCTTTGCCAGTCTGGGCAACCTTGCGTGGGGCGACCATGTCATCATCCATGCTTGGGGAGAGCAGTATGTCTACGAGGTGCGTTCGGTGAGTTTGTGGACAAACCCCAACTCCACCAGCGTCCTGACGAAGCACGAGGAATTACCCTGGCTGACGCTGATTACCTGTCGTGGCTACGATGAAGAAACCAACACGTATCGCTGGCGAACCGTCGTCCGCGCGGTATTGGTTCAAGTGAAATAATCAAGAGGCGGGATCCCCTTGCGTCCCCTCAAAAATCCAACAAACAGTTGTTTATAACAATAACGCTCCCACCTTTCGGGGAGCGTTATTGTTTCTGTAAATTTTTCTTTGCGATTATCAATTCAAGCGGCGATAAATACCTTTCATTTGTTTGTAAATCTGCTTGAAGATTTCGAACTTGTTGTCGTAAAGTATTCGATTTTTCGATTGGGGCTGGTAACTCCGTTTGAACTGAACCAGTTCCGAGATGTCGTCGAATTTGATCTCGCCCAAACCCACAGCCGCGATCCATGCCGCGCCGCGTGCGTTGGCATAGATGGGATCCTGCACCTGTTTGATTTCCACATCCATCACATCAGAAAATATCTGACACCAAACATCCGACTGTGCCCCACCGCCGACGATGTGGATGGTCTGAACTTTGCGCCCCAGGAATTTTTCCACAGGCGAAAGCAACCAGCGGGTGTTGAATGCAATACCTTCAAGGAAGGCGCGGATGATGTCTTCGCGTGTGTTGTGCAGGGACAGGTTATAAAGCCCGGCGCGCAGCGTGCGATCATCCACGGGCGCGCGTTCGCCCCAAATCCACGGCGTGTACAGCACGCCATTTGCCCCAGCAGGCACGCGCTCGGTGATCTGATCCAGCACTTTGAAAATATCGGGCACGTCTGCCTCCTGCAACAACTCATCCTTGTGATAGATGATATTGTCGCGCAGGTAGGTGAGGTTGCCCCCCGCCGTCGCCTGAAGCGCGGTCAGCAGATAACGTCCCGGCACGGCACACGGAATGGATGCCATGCTCGAAAGGACATCAGTTTTTTTGAACGGCACATGCGCCGTAATCCACGAGGATGTGCCGATGTAAAGATGCGGCAGGTAATCTTTGATCGCGCCTGCGCCAATTGCGGCGGCGGTGTTGTCGATTGCGCCTGCAACCACTTTTACATCTGGCGAAAATCCCAGCGCATCCGACACCTCGCGGCGCAGGGTTCCAATCACGCTGGAACAGGAAACGATGTCGGGTAATTTGGCGCGGTCAATGCCGAGGGACGCGATCAGCCTGTCGTCGTAGCGAACAGCATTCGGGTCGCGGTTGTCGGTCACCCATGAAGTCACAATCGAGTCGAAGCTGGCAACGAATTCGCCGGTCAACCGCAGATTCATGTAATCCAGCACATTCAAAAATTTGTACGTGCGCGAATAAACTTCAGGCATTGTGTCGCGGATGAAGAGCATGTGCGCGGCGGGGTCCTTGCCGGTCATGGATGGCATCCCGCCAGTCAGTTGCACAAAGCGCAACACCTTGAACAAGTCCGCGCCGTCCATGTTGACCAGACCGCCCAGTTGTTTCCGCAGATGGGGGGCGCCGCGCATGTCCATCCAGAGGATGGCGTTGCCGATGGCATTGCCCGATTTGTCAACTGCGACTGTGCCTTCGCCCTGGGTGGAGCAACAAACCGAAACCACATTCGACCCTGCGGCTGGGTGCCGTTTCATCAGCCTTCCCGCCGCTGACAGGAATGACTGCCACCATTCTTCGGGTGATTGCTCCGCGCCGCCGTCGGGAGTGATGATCAGCTTGACGGGTTCGCTTTCCCAACCGAGTACTTCGCCCTGAATATTAATCAGCGCGACTTTCATGCCCGAGGTGCCAAGGTCAACAGCGAGAATCAGTTTTTCGTTGGTCATGGTTTATTTGTGCTGGTCTTTCATTTGAGTAACGAGCAGCGCGCTGACGATCAGCAACCCAATCGCCAGTAACAGTGCGGGAGTAAAGGAGCCGTCGGAAGTCTTCAGGGCTTCCATGATGTAAACGAACACCACTGAAGCCTGACCAAAGAGTTGGATCAATCCATTCGATGTGCCTTCGGGCGTGGGCTGGGTCACTTCAGCGGCATATTGCATCCCGATTGGGCTGGTGCTGATCAGGAAGAATCCCATCGCAAAAGCAGACAGGAACAACAGCCAGGCGCTGGTGGCAAATGCAATTCCGATCAGTCCCGGGATTGCCAATATCATGCCAAACAGAATATAAGGCTGGCGTTTGCGTTGTTTATCGGAAAACGGCGGAATGACCACCGCGCCCAACACCCCGCCGGCGAGCATGAGCGCGCCGAGCATCCCCGCATCGGTGGGAGTGAATCCGCGCGGACGGATGATATTTTCCACCCAGGTGGTGATGCCGTTGAAAACTCCCAGCCCGATAAACGAAACGAACAAATAAAGCCAGAATGACTTCACGGTGAGCGCATGTTTCAGTCCATCCAGCATCAACGCGCGGACTTCTCCTCCGGGCGGGCAGGGTGGTGTGGGCGGAGTCTCGCGTGCCAGCACGACAAACAATACCGCCGAGACTGCCGCGATACTGCCATAAATTAATTGCACCGATGGGATGGACATTGTCTCTGTCAGAATGGGAGTCAGCACCATGCCAAGCGCCGTGCCGACCAGGTTCGCGAGTGTGACCAATCCAACAGCGGTGGCGCGCTCTTCGACGGCGAACCAGTTGGCGGGGACTTTCGTCCACGCATTGAGCAGGAACGGCTGTGCCGCCGCAATCCCAATCGTGCTCCACAAGACAAGGCTGTAGTTGGCGCCCGCAAATCCGCGCAAGAGACCGAAGACACCCATCAAGATTGCACCAATGCTGACCGCGAGGCGGAAGCCGTATGTGTCGATCACCCATGAAACAGGAATGGAAAGCGGGATGAATGCGATCATGAACGACATCGCCAGGAAGCCAATTTGCAGGTCACTCACGCCATAGTATTTTGCCGCAGGTCCCGTGATGGGGGCATAGGTGATCCACAACATCTGGATGGTGAGGTTGATGAACATGAAAACTGCCAGCACCACCCAGCGGTAACCATAAAGTTTGTAGTTGTTCGCCATGTTGTTCCTTCCGAATTCAGACCCCAAAGGCTTTGACGAAGTCCCCGAAGGGAAAACCTTTGGTAACCTGAAAGTTAAATCCTCATCGTTCCGCGAAATACGCGAAGCCGCGCAAGGAAAACCTTTTAAGACCTTCGCGCGCTTCGCTCCTTCGCGGTGAATCTTTGGTCTTTGTTTTTCAAATTTTTATACGCAGGCAGCCAGCACAGTGTCAAATTTATGTAGCGCGTCGTCAATCACTTCGTCCGTATCTGCCATTGAAGTATACATGCGCGAACCAGCCAGCGTGATCAAGCCCTGTGACATGTACGCCGCGCCCATCTCTTCCATCATATGTTTGCGCGGCTTGAGTTCGCGCGCCAGACGCAGTGGATTGCGCAAGTCGAGCAGCATCACGCCCGATGTCTCAAGGTGAACAATCGAACCCTGATTGTAGGCAACAAAAGGCAGTCCATATTTTTCGATGATACCCTGCAAGCCCTTCGTGAGTCTATCCCCGGCGCGCCCGGCGATGACCGGTGCATTCGTCCGTTCCATTTCAAGCAGCGATGTATACCCCGCCACACACGAAAGCGGGTTGGCTGAAAGCGTCCCGCCGATGTAAGCACGTTCGCCTACACCGCCGATGCCTGCCGCAAACGTCTTGATCACGTCCGCGCGCCCGCCCACACCGCCCGCCATTGGGTAACCGCCGGAGATGCACTTGCCAAATACCGTCAGATCAGGTTTGACTCCGAAATAACCCTGGGCGCCACCCAAGCCAAGGCGGAAGCCGGTCACAACTTCATCGAAGATGAGCAGCGCGCCAAATTCATCGCATAACTCGCGGACTTTTTGGTTGAAGTCAAACGACACGGGACGTGTCCCGCTTTCGGGTCCGAGTGGTTCGACAATCACCGCCGCCGTTCCGCCCCTCAGCCGGTTGATAATCAAATGGCGTTTCAACGCCCCGAGGCTGTTCGGGAAGAATTCCCCCGTGGCGGCGTTGGCTCCGCGCGGAATACCGGTCGCTTCGAGCCGCCCTGTTCCTGGAATGTGCAGCCCATAAACCATCTGGTCGCTCCAGCCGTGATACGCGCCGCCAACCTTGATGACATATTTCTTTTTCGTAAAAGCCCGCGCCGCGCGGATGGCAGCCATCACGCTCTCGGTGCCCGATCCCAACATGCGGAACATTTCAACAGCAGGCATGAAGCGGTTGACTACTTCCGCCAGTTTCAGTTCATACTCGTGGAAGAGACCCGTTACCGGTCCACAGGTTTTCAGCATCTCGAAGACTTTTTCGCGCACCGGGGCATAGTTGCTGCCGAGGACGGTGGGGCCGCCCGCCTGTAAAAAGTCAATATATTGATTTCCATCAGCGTCCCATAAATGGGCGCCTTCCGCTTTTTCGATGGCAATGGGAAATGGATAATTGAACGCGAGATTATGCTGCACGCCGCCGGGGATCAATTTTCTGGCATCGTCGGTCATCGCTTTCGAGCGCGCGCACCTGTCGTTGAAATAGGCGAGATACTCCTGCATCTTCTCGCTTTTGACAGGGCGTAGTGGCTGGCTGATGAGTTTATTGAGTTTTCTGTAAACCTCATCTACATTTGGATATTCGCTGATGGCATATTTTTGTTCACTCATGTTAATCTCCTGCGATTGATTTTTTATTCGCCGCCAGTTTCAATAATCCCCTGCTCAACTTTTTTCTGGTCTTTGCGTAGTTTCAAAAATGCAATCTCGCGTATGGCAAACGGAATTTTACTAACTTGCTTTTCGGAACAAAGCGCCAGCAAATAAGCCAGTGAGCACTTCTCCAGAATTTCCACATTATGAACGGCGCGTTCCATGTCGTGACCAAAGACCAGCGCACCGTGGTTCTGCATCATGAAGGCGTTGTTGTGATTCTTGACGTGTTTTGCAACCGTGTTCTTGAGCATCCCAGTCCCGGAAGGAGCATAGGGGATGATGTCCACACTGCGCCCCAGAAAACGAGTCTGCTCATCAAACAAGGCTGGGATCGGCGATTTGATCAGTGTCAGGGCACTGGCATAAACCTGGTGCGTATGAATGACGGCATTCACATCGCCGCGCACCTGGTAAATTGCACCGTGCATTGCAGATTCAACTGAGGGCTTAAGCTCTCCCTCAAGCGGATTCAAATTGAAATCCAGAATACATACATCATCTGCAGTCATTTTCATATAGTCGTAATTTGAAGGGGTGACGGCAAATGCGTTCTGTTCGGCTATCCGCAGCGACAAATTCCCTCCGGTCGCCATCAGGTATCCCTTTTGAACCAGGCTTTGTGCTGTTTCGACAATTAGTTTTTTGGAAGAATCAAATGCGCTCATAGCGACTCCTTGTTTATAAACTTGACAGTGTCCAGATTGTAAAATATCATCTTGACGATGTCAAGATTTAGACTTAAGATTTGTCCCATGCCGCCAAAAAAATATCATCACGGTGATTTGAAAAACGCGCTCATCGAAGCGGGAATTAAAATTCTGTCGAAGGAAGGCGTTGGCGGGTTAAGTCTGCGGAAGGTTGCAAAACAGGCTGGGGTAAGTCACTCCGCCCCTTACGCACATTTTACCGATAAGCAATCCCTGATCGCCGCCATCTCGACCGAGGGTTTCAAACAACTCTACGCCGAACTGGATGCCGCTATTTCATCAAACGCCGGTGATCCGAAGCAACAATTGATGGAGGGGGCCTGGGCGTATGTTCAGTTCGCCATGAACAACACAGATACCTTCAAGATCATGTTCTCTGGCGCGCTGGAAAAAGAAAAGGCTTATCCAGCCTTTGTTGAAATCTCCCATAAAACGTTCGAACGGGTTGCAGATATTGTAAGTGCATGTCAGGATGCCGGCGTTTTGCGCCCCGCCCCAGTCGAAATCATGGCAGTATCGGTCTGGGGGCAGCTACATGGCATCATCTCGCTCATATTGGAGGGACAGGTCTCTCATGTAGTGCTTGACCGTTTCAATATTCAGGAGATTGTGGCCTTTGCAATGAACCAGCTAATATCCGACGAATCGGCAGCCTAAATCATAGTTGGGTGCTTCGCTGAAAAGCAAAACCAAGAACAAATGCAAAAGCAAGTTCTACGTTGATTGAAGTTCTGTCAGATGTAATCTGTTTAATGGAGTAACACATTGAGACCAAGAGCGTGCGCCGCCATCATCCGAGACGGGAAAATACTAATGGTTAGGCATCAAGACGGCAAAAGGAATTATTGGACATTACCTGGTGGCGGAGTATTCGAACCAGGGGTTTTTCGACAGCTTCGTTGGGCGCCCCTTCTATAAAGGAATTTAGCACAAGGATATTTGCTAAAAAAATTTCACATGACTATTTTCCTGTTCCTCTCCCTCCTGTTTGTTATTATCATTATTGCAAGTAGGGTTTTGTATTTACACCTTCGAAAGGAACAGGATAAATTTACTTCCAAAAACGAATCTAGTGAAAAATGGGAATTTTCTTCTGAAGTTTTCCTAGTGGCAAGTATAGATATAGCGATTCTGGGCTGGTTTTTTGTATTTCTATCTTTTTTTCTCTTTCATTCTAGAAATTATGTCTATATTGCAATAAGTCTAGCATATCTAAGCTGGATAGCAGCCATTATTATTGGTTATTCTAGACCGAAATATATTAAAAAAGAAATTATAGGAATATTTATAGCCTATGCTGGTCTAGTAATAACATCATTTACAATCTCGTTATTTTATTTTATTTTAGTTTCGATAGCAGGAGGTCTAGATTGTTCAGGAAATTGTTGGTAAAAATCTTGCATACCAGGTGATAACTTTTTTTACAATGAGAGTTACGTAATAAAAACGCCCAACAAAGCGCGCACTGAACGATGGGGATTCTGCCCGATTTACAAGCATTTTTCTGGCTTCGAGTTTTTTTCTGCGCCCAAGCAGAATCCACGCCCGACCCAACGCCAGTAACGCAAACTATTGGAGGCTTCAACATAACGCTATGACTATTCCTAAAAAATATTGGAAGCTTTTTATCTTTGGCTTTGGTATCTTTACATTTTCAATACTTGTTTTTATTGCATTAAATTTTTTACCATCTCATTGTTATGAATGGTGTATCGGCGATTGGTTAATAAATTATCAAGGTGGAATAGTTCGCAGGGGAGTAATAGGCGAACTATTCTTTAATCTCACCCGAATAACCGGCGTTAGTCAAATCATATTTATTATCTCGTTCCAAATTATTCTTTACGGTATATTTTTGTACAACTCATGTCGGCTAGCAATGAATAGTTCGTTTTCAGTTTTCAACATTGTATTAATTTTGTCACCTGCTTTTATTCTTTTTCCTATACTAGACCCATCTGGCTCATTTCGAAAATAAATTTTGTTATTTGCCCTCCTTTCTTGTGTATGCATTTCTCTGTTACACGCTAATTCTCCCAATTTTTCTCCATTCTTTTTGAGCGTTGGTTCTACATTTATCGTCTTAAGTCACGAAATGTTAATTGTTTATCTTCCGTACTTGGTAATCGCAGCCTTGCTGCATGAAAAAAGTTTCGGCAGAAAAACAAAAGGGGTAATAATTGCTATTATTCCTTCAATCGTAATTGGATTATTGATTAGCACATTCGCAGGCGGTAATGGGCAAACAGTGATTGATATCTGCAACTCTCTCACAATTAATGCCCCTTTAGATTGTGCTTATCCATCCCATTATATGGGAGCAATTTCGTTCTTAAGCAAAGATATTTCTTTCGCTCATGGGTTTGTCAGTAGTTCCATCAGTGGCAACACATGGATTATATATATCCTTTTGGCAATTCTTAGTTTCACCCCCATATTTTTGATTTTGAATCTTGAAAAATCAAAAATAATATCTAACAAAGATATGCGATTTTGGCTGAACATACTCTTGTTTATACCTGTAAGTTGTAGCATTCTTCTTCTCTGGTTTGTTGCAGATTATGGACGAATCATTCGCATTAATATCGTATGCATATCACTGCTCGTTTTGATGGCTACGCCAGACAGAAACAATACATCATTACATATAAACTCAAGAAGCATAACCGCATTATTATTGTGCTTAGCGTTTGTCACTTCTTGGCGACTAATACATTGGAAAGCATCATTAGAGAATGCGTTTCCTCTTATAAA
>JAIFKY010000039.1 GCA_020049345.1 Anaerolinea sp. | reverse complement strand
TATAACTATGAGACCACAGGCACGGTCATTCACATCCTTAAAGATTTCGTCATTCCTTTAATGCTTGGTAAAGATATAAAAGATGTCGTAGATTTTCAAAATCTTGTTTCCGGAATTCGCGGTCATAACCTTGCGAAGGCAGGCGTTGAAATGGCTCTCTGGGATTTAACCGGCAAACGCGAAAATAAATCCCTGTGTGAGTTACTGGGCGGCGTGCGCGAAAAAGTTGAGGTGGGCGTTTCGATTGGGATTCAGGAATCAGCCCAAGGCTTGGTGCGAAGCGTGTCCGGCTATGTTGATCAGGGATATGCGAGGGTCAAGATCAAAATCAAACCAGGACGCGATCTTGAAGATGCATCTGCTGTTCGCAAGGAATTTCCAAACCTTCGCCTGCAAGTGGATGCAAATTCTGCATATTCATTGGATGATATAAAAATATTGAAACCCCTCGACAAACTGAATCTGTTGTTGATCGAACAGCCATTGTTTGAAGATGATATTTGGGATCATCACAAATTGCAGGAACAATTTGAAACGCCAATCTGTCTCGATGAAAGCATCATCTCACCGCGCCATGCGCGTTATGCAATTGAGATGAATGCCTGCCGCGTGATCAATATCAAAGCCGGCAGGCTGGGCGGGTTGAGTCAGGCAGTGATGACGCATGATCTGTGTCAGGATGTCTCCATGCCTGTTTGGTGCGGCGGCATGTTGGAAACCGGCATCGGACGCGCTTCAAATATTGCGCTGGCATCATTACCAAATTTTATTTTGCCCGGCGATATTTCCGCATCGGATCGATATTATGCGCGCGACATTACCCATGAACGCTTTGTGTTAAATTCAGATTCAACCATTGATGTTCCACGCGGCGTGGGACTTGGCATGACCATTGATGAAGACGCGCTAAAAAGTTTTTCACTTAATCGGTTATCATTCATTGCAACTTCATAATTAAGAAAACTGTATTGAAGTTATTCTGAATCAAACAATACAACCTTCATATAATGCGAGGCATGAACACGCCACGCATTTTTATTTCTGAACGTATTGAAAATTATCTTATCTATACCCTTGCGCCTAAAATGACTTTTCTCTACACGCCTACGTTAAAAAAACGCAGTCATAAAATTACGCGTTTTGGGTTTCTTTTTATCAGCATTCTTTCTTTGGCTGCGTGCCAGCCCTCCTTGTGGGGTGCGCCTCCACCACCGCCTACTTTTAGCGCGGCCATTGTTGTTGCGCCAGCCACCTCCACCGCTGTACAAATTCCCACGCTTGCGCCAACCATCACGCCCATGCCGCCTACGGCTGCGCCTACGCCTGTTGTGCTAAATGCCGCGCAGATTTGGGCAAGCCCTGCCACTCCATTAATTTTGCGCGAAAAATTCCAAAGTTGGGGATTTCAAGTTTTGGCTGCCGAACAATCCTCTGCGAATTTATACATTGATGTGTCGCAGACCGCCGTGGGTGCAATGCATGTTTCCACTTGGACTTACGCGCTCGTTGCGCCTTTCCCAACTTTGATTAACGATGTGGCTTCACAGGAATTGCTTGCTGTTTGGAGCGGAACTTCTTTTGGTCCCTTTGTTGGAATTCCGCTTCTGATGGAAGAATCTACGCTGCAAACTTTTACTAAAATGTGGGGTCCCCCCGCGGCAGGCGCGGTACAGGTGGTCTCGGCTGATCAATTGTTGGATACCGCGTGGAATCAAATGCCTTCATGGGCAATTGTTCCCTTTGAGCAGATCGAACCCAAATGGAAAGTGCTGATGATTGACGGTCAATCGCCGATTCAAAAGAGTTTTGATCCAATCGTTTACCCGCTGACTGTGAACTATCGTTTGATGTGCGTGGAGCAATGCCAGGTTCCGGGCGGCTTGAACTTTTCCTTTCAGAATCGCGATCCTGAAAAAATGACCACCGTAATTATGACCGGCGTTACCGCAATGGTACGCGCGACCGCCAAGACCATGAACACCAAAGGGATTCTGTATCCGGGTGAAGTGATCCGCGATCTGTTGCGCGAAGCGGATATCACGCATATCAACAACGAAGTTCCATTTTTCACGGGTTGTCCACAGCCTGATCCCAACCAGCAATTGCAGGTGTTTTGCAGTGACACGCGTTACATTGATCTCATGACCGATATGGGTACAGATGTGGTCGAACTTTCCGGCGATCATTTTGCCGATTATCAGGCGACCGCCATGTATGAAACGCTGGATATTTACAAAAAATATAACATTCCCTATTATGGCGGCGGTTATAACGTTGAAGATGGGCGCAAACCCTTGTTGATGGAAGTGAACGGCAACAAGATTATGTTCATCGGCTGTAATTACAAGACAATCTATGCCAGCGCCACAGATACCGTGCCAGGCGCAGTGCCATGTGATTTTGATTACATGACTGAACAGATCGCGTATTATCGCTCGCAGGGATATATGCCGATTTCCACCTATCAATATCATGAATTTGACACCCCTGAAGCGCGCCCGCAACAGATGGTAGATTTTCGCAGAATGGCAGATGCCGGCGCGGTGATCGTCAGCGGCAGTCAGGCGCACGTGCCGCAAGTAATGGAGTTTTATAACGGTTCATTCATCCATTATGGGCTGGGTAATTTGTTCTTCGATCAAATGGCAAAAAGGGGACCGCACCTTACTGAAAATGAATTTATTGATCGCCATGTCTTTTACGATGGGCGTTACCTGGGTGTGGAATTGATCTCGGCGCGGCTGACAGATTACGCCCGTCCGCGTTACATGACCGAAGCCGAGCGTAATAAATTTCTCACCATGTATTTTGAGAAAAGCGGCTGGGACTTTTTGCAGGCAGGGCAATAATTAAAAACTGGCGCAAGTTACGCGTAAATGCGGCTTGCGCCAGTGCTTATTTTGGGGGCGTTGTATAATTAGACCAGAGGCATCATCCAATGAAAAAACAAATATATTTTTGGATCGGATTTTTTCTTCTCCTGCTCATTGCTTGTAACGTGGGAACATCCGCGCCAACACAAACCCCAGACCTGTTTGCCACGCTATCTGCATCCACGCCGCTGTCAGTGGATCCTGCCGTAACCGGCGATCCTGATCAAATGGCAACGTCCGTTTTTTTGTCCACGCCCATCCCATCCACGGTCACCGCTCCGACTTCGTCATCCACAGATCAACCAAAAGGGAAGATCGTTTACACCTGTCAAATATTCAAAATACAAGCCAGCAACCAGATCTGCATCATCAATGTAGACGGCACTGGGTTTCGCCGCCTGACAACTGACGACAACAAACAGCATTACTATCCATCTTTATCTCCTGACGGAAAGAGCGTGGTTTATGCCGCATTTCGTGAAGCGAATATTTACGAAATATATGAAATGGACCTTGCCTCAGGGAACGTTGTCCAATTGACAAACAGGCTTGGCAACCTCAACTCGCCAGAGATTGCGCCAGATGGCAAGCACATTATCTTTAAGACTTCATCAGCGAACACCAATAAAAACGTAATCTGGATCATGGATCGGGACGGTAAGAACGCCGATAAAATTTCAAGAGTTGAAGGCTGGGACCCCACCTGGTCGCCGGATGGGGAATATGTTTTATTCGCCTCTGATATGGACGGCGCAATTCAGTTGTTTCGAATGCGCTTCACTGGCAAGGAATTGCACAGGGTCAGCAGCCTGCCCGCCATTCGCGGACGAAGCGACTGGTCGCCGGATGGACAATTTATCGTTACCTATTCCGGCGAGGCTTGGGCGCGCGAAGTCTACATCATGGGCGTTGACGGATTAAATGCGCGCGTGGTATCTCCTGTTGGCGGAAATTCCCAGGGCGCATCTTTTTCACCTGATGGTCAGTGGATTACATTTACTTCCTATTTTGATCATTATGGTGAAGATAATGGGTGTGAAATTTACATCATCCGCGTAGATGGCTCTGACTTGCGCCGCTTAACAGATAACGATTATTGCGATTACCAACCCCGTTGGGGACCGTAGAATAAATTGTCAATTTGCACAGGTCACATGCTGTCATAGTAAAATTGACAGACGCACTTACGCTGGTTGTACTTGTGTCGTAAAAAAATAAATCAAAAGTTATTGGAGAAAAAAATATGGGTTTCCTGTCTGGTTTGTTTGGACCCGCCGTGCCAGTTCTTAACGCGGCTGAATTAAGTGAAAAGTTGAAATTTGGAAAACATCCGTTGATTCTTGATGTGCGCCAGCCCGAGGAATTTCGGCAGGCGCGTATTTCGGGCGCCAAGTTGATTCCGCTCGGCGAACTTCACAAGCGCATGAAGGAATTACCGCAGGGTCGCGAGATTGTTTGCGTCTGTGATTCAGGCAGCCGCAGTAGATCTGCCGCAAAGACATTGGCGAAAGAAGGCTACACCGTGTTTGATTTGCAGGGTGGTATGCAGGCATGGCGGCGCGCAAAATTGCCGGTGCAAAAAGGATAAGATAAAAAACGTCCCGCAGGTTTTAAACCTGCGGGACGTTTTTTATTCCATTGATCCTGTTGCTTTCAAATCTTTCAAGTTCAATTGATAATTTACCTTTCCATTGTATTCGTTGGGTTCGTACGTGAATAAAATATCCACGCGCGGCGGCATTTTCTTTTGCCACTCGCCGAACCTGAAACCAATTGCGTCGTGGGTGTAGCCCGCGTCATCTTCAAGCGATAATTTCAAATGCTTCGCATCTGCGCCGATGGCGCGCGCGCTTTTCACTTTCACGTTGCGCGCTACGAAAACAGCGTGCGGGTTTCCATAACCTGTGGGTTCGAGATAATTCAAACATTTTTCGAATAACTCTGGGCGGATATCAACAAGCGAAACTTCCGCATCTGCCGTAACTGTGGGCGTTAGATCTGTGTCTGACAGTTTATCTGCGGCGATGGCTTTTAGCCGCGCCACCAAAGTTGGTAAATTTTCATTTTTGACTGTAAACCCCGCGGCCGCCGCATGACCTCCGTGCCGCACAAGCAGGTCAGCGCATTGATCCAGCGCATCGGTAATGTGAAACTCTGGGATCGATCTGCATGATCCGCGGGTTTCTTCTTCGCCTTTTGCCGCGACAATCGCCGGGCGATAGTAGGTATCTGTCAGGCGTGAAGCGGCAAGCCCGATGACACCTGAGTTGAAATTTTCATGCGCGGCAAACAGCAGGAAGGCTTTTGGGTCGTCTGCAAGCGCAATGGCTTCAGCCTGCGCTTGTATTTCACGCGTGATGGTTTGCCGTTCACGGTTTTGGATGTTAAGTTCCTGCGCGAGTTGACCGGCGCGGGCAGGGTCTTTTGTGATCAACAATTCGTAAGCTGCGAGCGCTTCCTTCAACCTGCCAGCGGCATTCAAACGCGGTCCCAGCGAAAAGCCGATATTCCCCGCGTTTACTTTTGCCAGTTTTATATCGGATACTGCGGCCAGTGAGAATAATCCCTGCCGCAAGGTTTGCTTCATTTGTCTGAGACCCTTGCGAACCAAAATACGGTTTTCCCCCACAAGCGGCGCGAGGTCTGCGACGGTGCCGAGGGCGACTAAATCGAGTAACGAGTTGAGCAATGATGACTCATTACTCGTTCCTTGTTCCTTGTTGCTTAGTAATGCTTCGGCTATTTTGTAGGCAATGCCCACACCGGCCAGGTCTTTATCGGGATATTGATCGCCGTGCTGTTTGGGGTTGATCACCGCAAACGCGGCGGGCAGATCGCCTTCGGCGGGGTGGTGGTGGTCGCTGATGATCAGGTCCAAGCCGAGAGTGCGGGCGTGAAGAGCTTCGTTTGGAGAGCGAATGCCGCAATCTACACTGATGACCAGTTGCACGCCATCCGCTTTGAGTTTGTCCATGGCTTCGTTGTTGAGTCCGTAGCCTTCTTCAAAGCGATTGGGAATATATCCGCGCACATTGGCGTTGAAGAAAGTCAGCGTGTCCACGAGCAGTGCGGTTGAAGTGACTCCGTCCACATCGTAATCGCCATAAATGGCAATCGGTTCGTTGTTTTGAATGGCAATTTGGATTCGCTCAACCGCCTCACGCATACCTGTCATTTGAAATGGATCGGTGTTGAAATCGGGTTTGGCGTTGAGATAGGCGCGCGCTTCGGCATCGGTTGGGTAGCCGCGGTTGAAGAGAATCTGTCTCAGGATGGGAGGGAATTTCGTTAAAGCAGAATCAGCCTCGGGCGTGATTAAGGGGGGGATGTTCCAGTGTTTGGCGTTGGGCATGTCGGGTGTCATATCAAAAAGTGATGGGTAGAGTATAAACGTTCACGCAGGCGGGTGGAAGGGCGTTAAAACATAAACATTCAGGGGATGGGAAACCCTGAATGTTTATAAAAATAGTTCAGGCGCTTTGTTGGCGCGCAAAACGCCTGAATGTTACGCGCTGTCCGCAGGTTTGAGTAGATAAGCCTTTGGGACGTTTTGCGTTGTAAGTTGATTGCTATTTCGCAATGCCCAGATAACTTTGCATTACGCGTTCATCGTGGAGCAGGTCTTGTCCGGTGCCTTCCATGTTGATTGTGCCAGTCTTCAAAACGTAGGCGCGCTGGCAAATTTCGAGCGCAAGCGAGGCGTTCTGTTCAACCAGCAGAATGGTGAGTCCCAATTGTTGATTGAGACGCACAATGGTTTCAAACATTAAGTTGATCACAATTGGCGCCAGCCCAAGCGATGGTTCGTCGAGCATTAACAGTTTGGGGCGAGACATGAGCGCGCGTCCCACGGCCAACATCTGTTGTTCGCCGCCAGAGAGGGTTCCGCCGCGTTGGTTGATTCGTTCTTTCAGGCGTGGGAAGAGTTCAAAAATCTCTTCCATGGTGGATTCTATTTCGCGCCGGTCGGTACGGGTGTAGGCTCCCGCCATTAGATTTTCGCGCACAGATAAAGGAGAGAAAATACGCCGTCCTTCAGGCGCCAGCGTAATGCCATCTTTAATAACATCATGCGGTTCTTTTTTGAGCGGCTGTCCTTCAAATGTGATTGCGCCTGACGTGAAAGATTTGACCGCCACGATGGATTTCATCAGCGTGGATTTTCCCGCACCATTTGCGCCAATCACAGAGATGATCTCGCCTTTGTTTACGTGCAGGCTGACTTGATTGAGAGCACAAATGCCGCCGTAATGCACAACCAGGTCTTTAATATCAAGCATGGGTGTTGTCTCAGTCATGTTGTTTTCTCTCTCCCAAATACGCGCGGATTACATCGGGATTATTTTGGATTTCAGTAGGGCTTCCTACTGCAAGCAGTGAACCAAGGTTCAGCACGTAGATGCGCGAATCGCGGCACAGATCCATGACCACATTCATGTGATGTTCAATCATGATGATCGTGTACTTCATGCTGGTATGAATTTGGCGGATGAGTTGAACCAGATCGTTACATTCGTCATCGTTCATGCCTGCGGCGGGTTCGTCCAGAAGCAGTAATTCGGGCGATGTTGCCATGGCGCGTGCCATTTCCAAGCGGCGTTGCAAGCCGTAGGGCAGGCTGGAGGCGCGCGCATGTGAATGTTCCTTCAGGTTGACAATTTCCAGCAATTCCATGGCTTTTTTGCGGGTATCAATTTCAATCTTGCGGGCGTGAGGCGTACGTATAAAGGCTTCTGCCAGCGAGTAATGCGGTTCGCTATGAAAACCCAATTCGACGTTTTCGTAAGCGGTCATTTGAGGGAATAACCGAATATTTTGGAAGGTGCGGCTGATGCCCAATTGACAGATACGATCTGGAGATTTCCCCAGGATGCTTTGACCCTTGAAGTTGATTTCGCCGGATGTGGGTTTGATGGCATTGGTGATCAAGTTCAGAATGGTGGTCTTTCCGGCTCCATTGGGACCAATTAATCCAACAAATTCGCCTGGCTGAAGCGCAATGGAAACGTTATTGACCGCCCGCACGCCGCCGAAATCAACGGTTAGATTTTTGATGTTTAGAATTTCTTCGCTCATGGCGGTTTATCCTTCCTGTGTTCCGCTTTGCTTGCGGCGGAACATTTTATTCCACCACACGCGCGCAAACTCGAAGTTCATTTCCACGTATCCCAACAGCCCTTGCGGGCGGAAGATCATGACGATCACAAACAGGAAACCGTAGATGATTAAACGCCATTCGGCGAATGATCGCAGAAGTTCCGGGAACAACACAAGAATAAAGGCCGTGATGACTGGACCAATCAAGGATTGGATTCCGCCAAAGACAACCGCCGCCAGCAGGTCAGAAGATTTGGTAATGGTGAAAAAGGATGGGCTGAGATATGCAAAATAGAACGCCATTAACCCACCTGCGACACCAGCATAAAACGCGCTGATAAATAAGGCGATCATTTTAGTCTTCAGCAGGTTAACTCCCATCATTTGCGCCGCGACCTCGTCTTGACTGACAGCAATACAATTTTTGCCATATTGTGAAGTCACAAACATGTGCATAAAAAAGAGCGAGAGTATTACAGCAATGACCACGACCAGAACTGTTGTGTGGTTTGGAATTGCCATGTAACCAAAGGCTCCGCCAAGTTTTATGCTTCCGATTGTTTTGGTGTTGTTAAGCAGCAGGCGGATTGATTCTGAAAAGCCCAGAGTGGCAATGGCAAAGTAGTCGCCGCGTAACTGACTGCGAAAGGCTGGGTATCCGATAATAAAACTGCACAGTCCGGCAAATGTGCCGCCAATTAAGATTGCAATTGGGAAGGGCACGTTAAACTCTTTTGCCATGATGGCGCTCATGTAGCCGCCCAACGCCATGAATCCGGCATGTCCAATGGTAAACAAGCCGGTATACCCCGTCAGAATTGCCACTCCCAGCGCGGCAATGATGTTGATTCCGCCTAGAATGATAATAGTATTGATATAGCCCATAGTTTCGCCATCCTCTCTTTATAGTTTCTCGTCGCTGCTCTTGCCCATTAACCCGTTGGGGAAAAATAACAGGATGATGATCAAAAACAGGAAGGAGAACAGGTCGCGGTAGGTTGAGGAGATATAGCCTGAAACCAGGGTTTCAAGGATACCCAAAATCATACTGCCCACAATCGCGGCTGGCAGGCTGCCCAGCCCGCCTACGATACTGGCAATCATGGCTTTAATGGTAACAACTCCCATCATGGGGAATACGGCATATTTGATGCCGTAAAAAACACCTGCCACAGAAGAGAGCACGCCAGTGATGGCAAAGACAATCATGGCAACGGCATTATTGTTAATGCCCATCAATGAAGCGGTCAAGATATCGATACTGCTGGCGCGAATTCCCAACCCCCATTTGGTGCGATAAAGAAATATCCACAACAAGGCCAGCACTCCAAAGGAGATGCCGCCTGCCATGAGGTCCATTCGACCAATGGAAACTCCTTTAATAAAGATGGGCTGGAGGTTATCAACAGGAAATTTTCGGAATGTGCCGCCGTAGATCAGGTTGATGATGTTGACGGTTGCCAGGTTAACGCCCATGGCTGAGATCATCATGAATAGGCGCGGCGCTTTGCGTACGCGCAGGGGGTTGTAAGCCAGTTTTTCTGTGCCTACTGAAAGAATAACGGTCAGAACAATTGATAAGAGCGCGGCAAGCCAGAAAGGCATAAAAAGGGAGGTGATTCCGGTAAATGCCATAAAAGCGCCAAAAGCCATGAACCCGTCAAACGCCCAGTTGGTGAAGTTATACACACTGTACACCAAGGCATAACCCACCGCCAGCAGAGAGTAGATCGCGCCAATTGAAATGCCGCTCACCAGTTGTTGGATGAATAATTCCATAAGATGATTCCCTTTCCAAAATAAAAAAAGGGGGTGCTTGCGGCGTTTGCAAACACCCCCGAGTGGAAGTTCCTTGGTTTTTACTCGGGTTGGAAAGTTTCAGTGAGTTCCCATTGACTATCTTTGATGGTCATGATGAGCAATGGTTTGTTGTGCGGGTTGTGTGTATCAGGTTCCATTGTAACTACACTGGTAAACAGTTGTACATCTGTCATGACTTCCAGAGCATCGCGGACGGCGGTCGGTGTAACATCGCCCTTCTTGGCGGCTTCGCCAATGGCGTGTTCAATTGCCATCAATGCATCCAGACCGTAGTAGGTGTAGATGCTTGCTTTTACGCCGGGGTGCTTCGCTTCAAAGTCAGCGTTGAATTTGGCAAATTCGGGGGCGACATCTGAAACGCCTGTGGTGACGATTGCGCCTTCCAGTTGAGGACCAGCCATTTCAAGCAGTTCAGGCACAAACACGCCATCGCCGCCCATGATCTGGACCTTCAAGCCGAGTCCCTCTGCCTGTTGGGCAGCCAGACCAATATCCTTAAATGTATAGGCATCAACCACGAGCAGGTCAGCGCCAGAATCTTTGATCTTGGCTAATTGAGCGCGGAACTCAGTATCGCCCTGCGTGTAACCTTCTTTTGCGACGATCTCGCCGCCCAGTTCAACGAAATGCTTCTCGAAGAATTGGTGCAGACCAACAGTGTATGGCGATGCAATGTCAGTCAAGAGAGCGGCTTTACGTAAACCAAGTTTGTTGTAGGCGAAATCTGCCTGGGCATAACCCTGATACGGGTCAATGAAGCAGACGCGGAACATGTAGGGGTGCAGGGTTCCATCCTCAGCAACGGTGACGTTGACGTTGGAGGCTGTTGTGGCGACCATGGGTACCTTGGCTGTGTCGGCAATATCTGCAAGGGGAATGCCGGCTGACGACCAGGAAGGTCCGATAATGGCGACGGCTTTATCTTGATCCATTAAGCGTTTGGCGACTGCCACAGCATCGGTTACTTCGGAGCGGGTGTCATAGACGACCAGTTCCACCTTGTAGCCGCTAATCCCGCCCTTGGCATTAATTTCATCTACGTAATCCTGCATGGCAGGCACAGAAGCTGCGCCGACGTAGGCATCCACGCCGGTCTGTTCGGTGATATACCCGATCTTAAGAACTTTCTCTTTAGAGCCACATCCTGACAGGCTGGAGACGAGCAAAACACCTATCACTAACAAGACCAACCACTTGCGGAAAAACTGTACGTTTTTATTCATATTACTTTTTCTCCTTGTGTTGTTTTGACGAAAACCTAACAGAAACCACAAACGCTGAAACACTTCTCAGCATAATGCCATATAGCAGGTTGACTTGGTTTTTTGCAGGAGAGTTTTATTTTTATAAACTCTCTTACAATTGTTCTACTCCATATTATTTTTTTATAAATTTCCTGTTCAAGCATCCCTTCTATTTCAAATTGTACAAGTGTTTGAAGTGCTTGTCAATCATTCACGATCTATTATTGCGAATTCCATTATGTTGTTGTTATGGAACACAATGTTTGATCAAATAGGCTTGATGTATCTTTTTTTATCACTATACAAATGCTGTTGCAAGGAGGGTTTTTGCCTTTCCTGAAGAATCAATCTTCTGTTTCAGACACGGCTTTCTCTTAATCCATTAGACCTCTTGCATAAGTAAAGCGTTGAAAACCGCAAAGTCACCAAGACACCAGGTCACTAAGTTTTTTCGCAATGAAGCATAACTTGCTATTTGACTATTGTTCGTTACTCAAACCTCAGCCGCGAATTTCGGTAATTAGCACGAATTGAACTGGAAATTCAGCAAAAGCCGTGAAATTAGCGGCAAGAAGATTTGTTCATGGCAAGTTATGCGGTACTGCTTTTTTCCCTTTGAGTCTTCGAGACTTTGTGCTTTTGTGGTCAAAAATGGACTTTTGCAAGAGGTCTATTTGAAACGCGCACAATTCATAAAGTGTACGGTAGAGAGTACGTAACCACAAACAGTCATATATATGACATTAAACGCAGATTAATGTGACACCAAACACTATTGTACGCACAATCACAAGAGTATCATGGTTATTGCGAATATGCGTTTATGCGAATATAGGTAGATACGACATGGTCAATCAAACACTCAAACAGGAAATTTCCCAACTTGAAGCAGATTTTTGCTTTGCGCTCTCCGATCCCAGCCGCATTCTGATGCTTTACGCCCTTAGCGAGAAGCCGCTTAATGTAACTGAACTTACTCAGGAACTCGGGTTAACCCAATCCACTACATCGAGACATCTCAAAGTGATGCGTGAGCGGGGACTGGTACAGACCGTCCGTACTGGCACCACAATCACCTACTACCTTTCTGATCAAAGATTAATTCAGGCGCTTGATCTTCTGCGATCTGTTATGCGTGATCGTTTGACCCAGCGTGCAAGCCTGATAAATGAAATCGCATAGGAGAATGTTGATGAAGAAACGCTTCCCTCTCTGGACCATTGGGCTGGTCGGCATCTTGTTGCTGATCCTTGTCCCAGTCCTTTACTACCTACCCCGCGCCCAGTCTGCCAACGACCCTGCGGCGCACATCCCCACCAAGCCAGTTCATGTGGATCATAAAGACATCATCAAAGGCGAATTCAAAACAGGACAGGAAGTAACCCGTGCCTGTCTCGAATGTCATGAAGATGCCGCGACCGAATTTATGAAAACGACACATTGGACATGGGAATCAAAATCCTTTGATGTTCCCTGGCGTGATGACGATGTGACCATCGGCAAGGTTAATCAAATTAACAACTTCTGTATTGGAACGCAGGGCAATGAAAACAAATGCATGTCCTGCCATGCTGGTTATGGTTGGGAAGAAGGCAAAGAGGCCGAGCAAGCCAACCCGGAAAATGTCGATTGTCTCGCCTGTCACGCTGATACAGGCGTGTATGGCAAAGGCACCTTTGGCAACCCCGCCGAAGGAATCGACTTGAAGGTAGCCGCGCAAAGCGTTCGATCTCCCACTCGTGAAAACTGCGGTAAATGCCATTTCGATGGCGGCGGCGGCAATGGCGTTAAACACGGCGACCTCGACGAGAGCATGTACTTCCCCGATCAAAATATTGACATCCACATGGGCGGCGACGCCAATATGCAATGTATTGATTGCCATGTC
>JAIFKY010000023.1 GCA_020049345.1 Anaerolinea sp. | reverse complement strand
ATGATGCCGTCGCTTTCGTCTGTGATGCCGAGTTCCTTTTCGGAGCAGACCATCGAATATGAATCCACGCCGCGGATCTTGGCGCGTTTGAGCGTCGTCAGCACAAGTCCATCCGCGTGACCGTCGTAGATGACTGAGCCTTCTTTTGCATACGCCACCTTGATCGGCTTTTCGAGTCTGCCAGCGCCTTTCAAATGGAAAATGTTTGGCGCGCCCGTCAGAACCACTTGTTCCTGCTCTCCATCGAACAGGTCAAGCAGGGTGAGTTTATCTGCGTTGGGATGGTCTTTCACTTCGCGAATTTCAGCAACGACTATTTTTTCCTTGTTCCATGCAATGCCGTTGGTTTTGAATTCGTGCTTTTCGCCGTCTTTGTACGTGGGCATTTCGAGACCCGTATAAAGAATCTCATCCACTTCAAGACCCGCGAGAGTTAATTTACGGGCAATGTCTTCGACAGTCAGCCCGTCGAGGTTAATAAAATCTTTTAGCCAAGAAATAGGTAGTTTCATAATTTCCTCTTTGTATCAGGTAATCGGGTAATCAGGGAGTAGGTGATTAGGAATCAGGATAGTCGGTATTGATGATATAGGCTGGTAAATCTTCTCGGATTTGATGGTTTGCTCCAGGTTCAGATGCGCCGTGTTTGCTTTCTTTAAGAAAGGCAATATAACCACTTATCATTCTTCGCAATTCTACAATCTGGTCATTAAGCCGTTTATAGGTTTTATCGTCAAGGTAATCAAGTTTATATGCGAGAGTCAAATGACTAAAAGTTTCTTCGAGAGAACCTCGTGCAATGTAGCAAAAACGAACACTCTCTTGAAAATAAAACCTTCCATAGCCTTCAGCAATATTTGCTGGAATGCTTTGAGCCGAACGCCGTAACTGATCAACAAGCGACCATTTTTCCTGAACAGGTAATTTCGGCAGGATGGCTTTACAGACTTCAACAGCAAACGCCAGAGACTTTTGCCAAACCAGCAAAGTCTCCAAACCTTTGTCACCTGTCATAACCAATCTCCTTCTTCCTAATCACCTAATTCCTAAAACTGCTCCAAAAAGCGCGCATCGTTACCCCAGAAATAACGAATATCGTTGATCTTGTTTCTCAGCATCAACTGACGTTCTGGTCCCATGCCGAAGGCGAAGCCTGTGTAACGCTTGGGATCGTAACCGCCGTTTTGCAGAACATTTGGGTGAACCATGCCGCAGCCCAGAATTTCAAGCCAGCCCGAAGTCTTGCAGACCTGACATCCCTTGCCGCCGCAAACGAAACATTCAATATCCACCTCGGCAGACGGCTCTGTGAATGGGAAGTACGAAGCGCGGAATCTCACCCGCGCATCCTGCCCAAACATGCGCCGCGCAAAATCGGTCAGCGTGCCTTTCAGATCGGCGAATGTAATTCCTTCGCCAACAGCCAACCCTTCCACTTGATTGAATTGAATTTCAGAGCGCGCTGTGATCTGCTCGTAGCGGTAGCACATGCCCGGCAGCGCAATTCGAATCGGCGGCGGATTCTGCGGGTTGGTCGCAGAGGCTTCACGCATCGCGCGGATTTGCCCAGGCGATGTATGCGTCCGCATCAAAATGGGATTATCTTCGCGCCCTTCGGCTTCAATATAAAACGAATCCTGCATTTCACGCGCAGGGTGATGCAGTGGAAAGTTGAGCATTTGGAAGTTCATCTCATCGGTTTCAACTTCACGCGAGGTGTAAACCTGAAAACCCATCTCGGCAAGAATCGCCAGCACACTGCGAAGTTGTTGCGTGGCGGGATGCAATCTTCCAATGTGAACTTCGCGCCCAGGCAGGGTCACATCCAATTTTTCTTCTGCGAGAGATTTCGCCAGCGCGGCATTTTTCACCGCCTGAGATTTTTCCTCCAAAGCAGATTCCAACGCCACCTTGACCCGGTTCGCGGCCGCGCCGACAACTGGTTTCTCTTCCTTTGAGAGTTTCCCAAAACCGGCAAAGACCTGCATCAACGGCGAACTGCGTCCAGTATTTGCCACACGCCACGCATCCAAAGCAGCCTGGTCGGTAATGGGCGACAGACTCTCCAGCGCAGCTTTTTCGATTTCGTTCAGTTTTTCCAACATAAAGCCTCCATTTTCTGTAGAGGCGAAGCAATGCTTCACCCTTACGCGTAATACAAACAAAAACCTCCCGTCCACAAAAAAATGGGACGAGAGGGAGTTCTCGCGGTACCACCCAAATTCATCGCCCTGAGTGTAATTGAAGGGCAGATGCGCTTTGCGCCGACATTCATCGGCTTCCCAATAACGCAGGGAATGCGTCCCAAACTACTTACGTTCAACCTTCAACTCGTAACGTGTTAACCTGGGAGGCTCAAGAGGGAACTTCAACGGGGTTCGGACGAGCGCAATCTCAACGATTACCTTGCGCATCTCTGGCGGCTTCTGCCGGTTTACTTTCCTCTGTCACAGCCTTTATTTGATTAACGTAATTATCTGCGGAATCAAGGGGATGTCAAGGCTTGGAAATTTTTTGGGGCGCTGACCAGTTTTCGGGACGAGATGAAGGCGTTTCATTCCATAGCCAAAAAATCAGAGACATTGCTCCATCATTACTTATAAAGTGGGTGTATCATATTAGGCATGGAACCTATTACACAAGACCAACTGATTAATGAAGTTTTACATCACATTCAAACCGACCCGCATAAACGGGCTTCGGGACTTTCAGACTTTATTTTGGGCGCGCAGGATGGGCTGGTTAACGTGCTTGGCGTTGTGTTGGGTATTGCCGCGGCAACAAGTGATGCGCGAATCGTTTTAGTGGCTGGGCTTGCCACCACCTTTGCAGAATCGATCTCAATGGGCGCGGTGGCATACACCACCACGCTGGCAGATGCGGATTTATATCAAAGTGAGCGCGAGCGCGAGTATCGGCATCTGATAGAAACGCCCAACCTCGAAATAAAAGAGGTGCGCGACATTTATGCAGGAAAGGGCTTCAAAGGCGAATTGCTTGATCGAATTGTTTCAACCATTACTGCCAATCAGGATGTATGGGTGGCGGTAATGATGGCAGAGGAACATCAACTCGCGCCAGTGGATCGAAAGACTGCGATCCGCGCCGCGCTGGTGGTGGGGCTTTCTGCCATCATCGGCTCGCTTGTGCCTTTATTGCCGTTTATGTTTTTGTCTGTTTCCACCAGCATGTGGCTGGCGGTCCTGGTGACGGCATTGGTGCTGTTTATCATTGGCGCATACAAAGCCCGTGTCACCGTTGGCAAGCCAATGAAGAGCGGACTTGAAATGGCTGTGATCGGAACCGTCAGCGCGCTGGCTGGGTATCTGGTTGGGTTCATTCTCAAAGTCCCGCCTGTACCGTAAATTTGAATCAAACTATTTTATTGTAAACATAGTTTTTTTCAGCCTGCCGCGTTAAGGTGGAAAGAAACGCATTGATGTAGCGCGCGTAGACCTGCGCCAGTTCCTTTTCATGGTTATTGAAGGGGGAAACGCTGAAGCGTGAAAGCGCAAGCAGCCCAACAATTCCGCTTTGATCTGTGATGGGAATACCCATCCATGAGCGTGTGTTGGATGATGCGTGAACGCCCCGCCAGGAAGGCGCCATGCGCACATCTTCAATGCTGAATGGCTGGTTCATGGTGAAGACAGACCGATAAATTTCGTTCGCGCGCAAGGGGTCATCCAAAAGAATCACATGTTCATTTAAATTTATGCTTTCATAATTTGGGTGATGCTGAATGATAATTTCGGCTTCATGGTACGGAGCAACGAGGCGCAAACTTTCAAGGATCAACTCCAAAACATTGTGTCCGGGCGAATCATTGGCAAGGATTGTTTCAATGTGATTCAATGAACTGATCACACCGTTTAAATTGCTCAATAACTGCGACTGACTTAATAAAAGCACATACATATCCAGCAGGGCGTAATTATTGTCTTCGTACTCAACAACAATGGGATCGTACGTGCCATCCTGTGAGCGGCTGAGCGCCAGTTTTGCAGCAGCGTTGATATGCAACTGACTTTTCAGGCTGAATACATCGGTTCGCAACTCCAACAACAGATCCCCCACGGGTTTGCTGAGAAACAACTCCACGCCGTAGCGGCGTCCCAATCTTTCAAACATTTTATGGCGCGGAATTACGCCCAACAACCTTTGCCCCTGGGTAACAATTGCTCCGGGAATCAAGGCATTGGCTTGTAAATGATTGACCACTTTTTCAGTCAACGTATCATAGGAAACGACATACGTGGAAAGGGGCAGGTCGCCAATGCACACCGGCACTGGAATATGACCTGTCGGAAAAATATTAAAGTAATGTGGAACAGGATTTGTTCTCATAGGTAATGAGAACATTATAAAGAGCCGCGCTTAACCCGTTTTGAAAAACAGGTTAACAGGGATTAAACGTTCTTCCAAACTCGGACAAGCCAAAAGAGATTCAACCACAGAGAAAGCCCTTTTAATCTCCGTGAACTCTGTGATCTTTGTGGTAAAAGATTTTTTGCTTTTGTGCATGGATTTCATTTACTAACTCACCTTACGCAGTGTCGTTCTGAGCGCAGCGAAGAACCTCTTAATTCAAGGTAGAGACCCTTCGCTCCGCTCAGGGAATCACGCTTTAGGTGCGTAAGGTGACTTACTAAAATATAGGTTCGCCAAATTTCCCAAAAAGAAAACAAACAAAACCGCCACAATCACCTCTGCCGTCCAGCCAAAGACGGGGACAAAGGTCAATATTTCCAGCGCAGTATCCTGCAACAGCGTCGAAAGCCCCCAAATTGCCATGGCAGAATATCCAATTTCCTTGAACCCCAATTTGTAGCCATGCACCTTCGCCAGATGGACGAGCATAAAAATTTCCAGCGCAGTTAACAACAAAGATGTGCCAGGGATGGGCGCGGTGACTGCTGAAATTACACCCGCCGCCAAAGTGTAGATCAGAATAAGTTTCATGCCTACCAAATCCTTTCCAAATTCTCGTTTTCTCCAACCTTGCGCCCCACCTTTGCCATGTCAATCCACTCGTCGTGAATCTTCACGCGCACCACATCGCTGGTGTAATCGGTGGTGGTCGAGTTGCCATTATTGAACAGATACGAACCCACCGCATAAATGTCCACCGGAACTTCCAATTTTTCAAACTTGCGGATTTTTTCTGGATTAAACCCACCGGAGACGACGATCTTAACTCGGTGACAAAAATCCTTCGCCGCCTCTTTCCACGCGTCGGGCATGATCCAGGTTTCCCAGGCATGATCCAGCCCCTGGCGGACGTTGAACACAAGACGCGGATTGACACCCAAATCCAAAGCGGGGTCGCCCAGCGGCTGAACGGAAACATCGCGCAGGCTTCCACTTGTATCAAGCCGCACGCCATACAATCTATATTTCTTCGCCTCTTCTTTATTTCCTGCATCCATCAATTCACGATATTTTGCAAACATACATTCGAGCACCCGCAGCGTATCGCGGACAGAATCATTGTTGAAGTCTACCAATGCAATGCGTGGAACACTTGCAGGCAAAATACGCGAGAACTCCATCATGGCTTCAGCGGTATCGCCGAGGAAGGATGCAATTGCGGCATGAGCCACCGTCCCGCCGCCTGCGCCACCCCACCAATCTCCCTGCGCGTCGGTCGAAACAAATGCGCCGAGGTCATGTTCACTGTCCAGGTTAAAGCGCTGCAAGGCAATGTTGTAGGCATAACCATCTCCGGCTTGTACTTCATGCACATCAAACCGCGCGGGGAAAAACAAAACGGGTTTACCATTCGCAGCAACCAGGGTTTCATACACGTTTGTCGCCACACGGCTGGAGCGGGTGAGGATTCCGAGCGACGGGGTTTCGAGCAGGGCAAAATCACGGTAACGCCCGCGCACTTTAATAACCGGCTGAATTTTGGTCGGGTCGCCTTCATATTTTGAAATCGTCCCGTCCTGCACCGCCCACACTTCGAGTTTGTCTGAGGTGTCAATAAATGAGTCGCCCTCAAAATACCCTGTGCAATGCCTGAGCATGGCGAGAGCCTTATCCACGCCGACCACGGTGGTTTTGCCCAGCCGGCGCGTGAACCACTGCATTTCAACTTCAACGTCGCCCACTGCAATGTCATCAGGTGAAATGCCATCAGGCAGGTTATGAAATTGGCCTGAATAATTATAATTTTCGCCGGAAAGGGCAATCAGCATTCGATTAATATTCTCGAAATATTTGTCTGAATACCAGCCGCGTCTCATGCGTTCAATGTCAAGTTTAAAAGTTTCGTTGGTTAATCGCTTGCCGTCAAAAATAGACATGATTCCTCGTTATAAATTATTCCAATATATCAGTGGATTTGATGACATTCATGCCCGCCTGGGCAAAGGCGTCAAAAGCGTCGTCGGCTTGATCAGTGAAATCTGCGCCTGGCACAACCACAGGCGATGTACAATCTTCGAGCAAATATACCTTTTTGGCAAGCGAGGGGTCTGTAACACGGATGTCATCCAGCAGATCGGAGATTGTCCATGCTACGCAGTGGCTCTTGGCTTGTCCGGCGATGATCAATGCGTCCACCTGCTCCAACTCTTTTATAAAAGAGTCATTGTGTTTACCCAATACTTCACCTTTGGGTCCCCGCGTTACATCGGGTCCAATAACAGAATAATGTTCCGTCATTGGGTGATCTCCCTTGATTTCAAATTTGGGCTGTGAAAGCCGCGCAATGGAATGGAAAAATATTGCCTCTTCCACGGCAGGAACAAGCGCATGTCCAATTCCGCCAAGCATGGCGTGATAGGGCCAAATGGTCAGCGCGTATTTTCCGCGTTTTCTTAAATGCTCGGCATAATGGATCATCATCTTTTGACCGTATTCAGGCGTAACCTTATAGCGTGGCGCAAGCGCGGGGTTAAATTTCCATTTTTCTCTGTGCAATTCTTCCGCCTGAATAACCGTGTATGGCGCGGGATGATTACCGTCTTTGTCTACAAAAAACAAGGGATGAAATATTTGCTGTGAAAGATGGGTATCCATGGTGGCGGTGATGTCTGTGATCTTTCCCAGGTTGCGATAGATAAACTCACACAGGCGAACATTATCCTCCACCGCGCCGCGTCCGCTGCGTCCGCCGACAAACAGTTCAAACTCAGGCATACAGAAGGTATTTTGCACATCAACCAGCAAGAGGGAGATTCTGCCTTTTGAAACAGGAGCAGGCTCAAGGTTGTGTTGATGCGCCCAGTCGCGCGCTTGATCTGCGCGGGCAGCGTAATCCACTTTCCAGATTTGGCTGACGCGATTCGATTCAAAAAAAGATGGGATGGGAAGTATAGTCATATCCATAGTATAACGAAAAACGGGCTTCAAGTCACAGCAGACTTAAAGCCCGTTTTGTTTGACACTTAACTTTTAAAACTTGCTTTTTGCGTAGTGGCAAGGAAATCTCTCACCACAGAGTCCGCGAAGATTTTTAAGCGATTTTCTCAGTGAACTCTGTGCGCTCGTGTTTAAGCGACTGTTTAATAACTTAACCACAAAGCCACAAAGTTTTTCCCTTCGTGCCTTTGTGGTTTAAAAAAGCGGGCTTATTAAACAGTCTCTAAATCTTTTTCGGCTTGTTCGAGCTAGGATTGCGGCTGCGCGGCTTTTACTTCATGCGTGGTGGCGGTGGCGCGGGTAAAGAAAAATATAACAGTAGCGAGATAGCCAAAGTAGCCGAGCATTTCACTCAGAGATGGGTTGCCGTTGTAGCCAAAAAGCGTTTTAAGTAGTTCGCCTATGATGGAGTTTTCATCAACAAACACGTTTACATCCCAAACATGATCAACAACGGCTGGAATCCAGTTGATCTCGTTAAATTCATGCACGCCATGCGCAACAAGTCCCGCGGCAAAAAGGATCAGCAAAATGCCTGTGATCTGAAAAAAACGGCGCAAGTCGAGTCTCACTGTGCTGGCAAGAAGTGACCAGCCAAGCAGGATGGCGGTTCCAAGTCCGAGGACAACACCTGCGAGCGTTTGAACGGTATTCAATCCGACATTTTCATTGTTGCCGACAAAGAAAGCGGCGGTAATAAATAAAGAGAGTTCCACGCCTTCGCGCGCCACCGCTACAAACGCCAACCAGAAGATGGCGCGTCTGCCTGTTGCGTAGCCTGCGGCGGCTTTGTTGACGCCGTCTTCCAATTCACCCTTAAGGTTTTGCGCCTGTTTGCTCATCCAAAAGATCATCCACGTTAGAATGCCTGCGGCGAGGAACATGGTGACGCCTTCATAAATTTTTTCAGCCGGTCCGTCAAGGCTTAATCCAAACAGGGTTAGCAAGATCGCAGTCAAAATACTTGCGCCGACAGCGGCGAGCGCGCCGAACCAAAGCGCTGGAGCAAGGTCAACGCGGCGAATTTTACCCAGCGCGCCAAGCACAATACCAATAATCAGCGCGGCTTCCAAGCCTTCGCGCAAAGACAATAAATAAGACGGGAGCATGTGAATACCTCATGTTAAAGTTGGAATCAAAAACAGCCTACTTTACAGGCTGTTTATTGAAAAATTCTAACACGATGGAACGCAATACGCAATATATTTATTATAAAAATAATAAATATTCAATATCACATATAAAAACTGGGCTGGCGCTCCCCTATTTTTTTTTGTGCGGACTGGTTTTACTGGTCTTTGCCACCCGCCGGTATGGGGGCATATCAATCACTAGAATTTGAGACATGGTTGGGTCGAGCAGTTTGTTCCACAAATTGGAATAACTCAGGGCAAAAGCATCCGCCCGCATGGTGGAGGTAATAACCGTGGGCAGGTGCGCGTTGTAGCGATAATTCAAAACACTGTAGAGTTTATCTTCTGCCCAAACAGAACTTGCGCCGCTTTCCTTGAGGTCGTCCAGAATCAACAGCGGCGTGGTGCGAATTTCATGAAAGCGCCTGTCAAACGGCACTTCGGAACTGGGACGAAAAGTCTGGCGCAGATAATCGAGCAGGGCAGAAACTTCCACCAACAACGCCTGTCCGCCAAGACCAATACGATAGTTGCCAATCGCCGCCGCAAGATGGGTCTTGCCGCAAAATGACTGACCAAGCAGCACCAGCCAGCCATGCGGTTCTTCTGAAAAATGAGCCGCCGCGCCAAAGGCTTCGTGTAAAGTTTTCACATCCTCTTTGGTAACTTTTACGCGGATAATTTCCTTGTCTTTATATTTATTTCCAAATTTATCCTGTTTCTCTGTGATGACCGTTGTGATCGCTTCCTTGCCGATCTCATCTTCGCGCATTTGAAATTTTTCAAATGTCATAACTTTCATCTCAGGCAGAGACAGCATGGAAATGCCTGGGTTGCTGGTTTCTTCAGGACGGCGATAATCGGGCGCGCTGATTTTTACATATTTTACAAATTCATCATCCTGCAAACGTGAGCGGATGCGCCCTTCGATTTCATCCAACATCAAATTGGTGGTGATAACCGTCGTCAACTTGTTGATGTAACGATAATTAATAATCTGAAACAATTTTTCCTGCGCCCAGTTGGTTGCGTTCTGCGTGCCAAAGTCATCGAGAATTAACAAGTCGGCGCTGCGAATTTCATCGAAGCGCTGTTCAAAGGTTGTCTCGGGATCATTGTAGGCAAAGCGCAAAGAATCCAGCAAATCAGGCACGGTGATAAAAAGAGTCGCGACTCCTTTTTCCACAGCGTCGTTGGCAATCGCCGCCGCGAGATGCGTTTTGCCACAGCCATATCCGCCTTCGAGTAATATCCAACCTGTGCGCAAACGCGCAAAATTTTCGCAAGTTTCAAATGCCCTGTAAATATTTTCTTTTTCCTGCGGCGTCATAAATTTTGCTTTTTCATTCCCCGCCGTCCTGAAATTCTCAAAACGCAAATGCGTTAAGCGATCCAGGTTGCTCATGGCAAACAAACGACCGCGCGCGCTATCAGCCACATCTTTTGCGCGGCACACGCACGACTCAATTTTGCCGAATTTTTCATGCCCTGGCTGCACATCATAACTGACATAGCCCACCCCACCGCAGTGCGGACAGTTCGGGTCGCCCAGCGTTTTTACGAGGTGACTCTCACTTGAAAAAATCGGAGAAGTCGCTGTCGGTGTATCGTTTTGTATCTTTGATAATGTCTTGCTGATCTTTTCCTTCATCTTTCCTTTGTTCCTTCCAGCGCGCTAAAATAGATTCCATGTATTTCCAGTTGCGATTTTGTTTTCTTACGGCAATTTCAAACACTTCTTCAATCCAGACGCTCGGATAGTTTTTTTCCGCCTCACGCAACATATCAGATATTAAAGGCGTGAGTGGTCCAATGTTTTTTTCATACAACTTAAATATATTCGACTTCCTCATCGGCGCGGATGAACCCATTGCGGATTCGCGCCACTGACCTTTTTCAAAAGCCTCAGCCGATAAACGTCCACGCGGCGAGTTGAGGAAATAAAAAACCTGCGCTTCGCGTTCCCGCCTGAGCAGGGTTCCCCGCTCGACGGCTTTTCCCAGCCCTGACAGAATCTCCCCACCGTTCAACCCCAGCGTCCCAGCCTCAAAATCCGCCTCACGCAAAGCGCGGAAATGTCCCTCGATATGCTCAATGCGCCAGATGGCGTGCAGAGTCACCTTTAACTCCGCGATGTCGTCAATCTCTTTCAATAAATGAATAAACGAATCAGGGATTTGGGTGAATGTTTCAGAGGAGGTGAAGCCAGTAAAGGTGTCCATGTTATTTTGTAGGGGCGGGGTGACCCCGCCCCTACGATATATCACTCATTCGGTTTGAACATCTTTGTCGCCGCATTTTCAAACCGCGTTAATTCGCCGCGGAAAATCAAATCAATCTCACCTACAGGTCCATTACGATGTTTGGAGATCAATATCTTTGTAATATTGTTCTTGTCATTATCCTTCTCATATTCATCAGGACGATAAATAAACATAACAATATCGGCATCCTGTTCCAGCGAGCCTGATTCTCTCAAATCTGAAAGCATGGGCTTTTTATCTGTGCGTTGCTCCACTGCGCGGCTCAACTGCGCCGCAGCAAGCACAGGCACGTTCAACTCACGCGCCAGCACCTTCAAACTGCGGGAGATATGCGAGACTTCCTGCACGCGGTTGTCGTTACGCGAGTCACCGCCCATGAGTTGGAGGTAATCAATAATGACCAGATCAATGCCGTACTCCATATGCAGACGGCGACACTTCGTCCGCAATTGCAGGGGAGTAAGAGCAGGGGTGTCATCGAGGTACATGTGCGTGTCCGAGAACACCTCGATCGCATGGTTGAATAATTCCCATTCATTCCCCACCAATTTTCCGTTACGAAGATTGTGAGAGGAAATACCCGTCTCTTGCGCAATCAAACGTTGTACCACCTGTTCGTTGGACATTTCCAGCGAAAAAATGGCAACGTGTTTTTTATGTATAAGCGCTGCATTCTTTGCAAGCGTTAGAAGAAAACCTGTTTTACCCTGACCCGGACGACCTGCAATGATGAGGAAGTCCGAAGGCTGCAAGCCGTTAAGTAGTTTATCCAGGTCGGTGAAACCCGTGGGCACACCATGAAAATCTTCGGGGCGTTTGGCGAGTTCGTCAATGCGATCATAATAATCAGAAAGAACCGCGCGTATCGGTTGAACTTCGTGTTTGGTCCTTCTCTCGCTAACGCCGAAAATGGTCTTTTCAGCCTCGCCCATAACAAAGTCAATGGAATCGTCGCTTTTGTATGCCAAAGACGCGATCTTGTTTGCGGCAGTGATCATCTTGCGGCGGATCGAATGTCCCTCGACAATGCGCCCGTACGATTCAGCATTCAGCGACGACGGAACCTGATTAATGAGCGAGGTAATGTACGCCGATCCGCCGACATCGGCAAGCAGGTTCGAGCGGTCTAATTCTTCCGAGAGGGTCAGCAGGTCAACGGGGATGCGCTGTTCATGCAGGCGCGTAAAGGCTTCCCAAATCCATTTGTTGCGGTGGATGTAAAAATCATCCGGCGCGAGAAATTGGGCAACGTCGTAGTACGCTTCGGGGTTAATCAGCACCGCCCCTACGACGGCTTCTTCTGCTTCTCGGCTGTGCGGAACTGCCGAATGCGTTGAACTGGCGGGGGCGGCGGATTGTTCATCCCCGTAAGGGGGTGTTTCGGGGAAATAATCAGTCATTGAGATATTTCAGTTTTATGGCAAACCGGGTTTGTCTTTGTCGGGGCTGTCAATATCAAGTTTATCAATGAAATCCTTGAAGATGGATAATCTGTCATTCGCCTCATCAGAAAGTGGGGCTGGCGCTTCTTTGCGCGGGGCTGGGGCTGGGTTCGCCTGAGCAGGCATATCCTGCTCGGGTGACATGCCCGCGGCGTCCATCACATCCACGTGGACGAGGATTGGCACATGCGCGCGCACGGCAATCGCAATCGCATCAGATGGGCGCGAGTCGATTCGTATTTCCTGACCATCAACTTCGGCGATGATATTGCCATAGAAAATATCATCCTGCAATTTGATGATCTCCACACGAGTGATGCGCGCATTAAATGCGGTAAAGATGCTTTTGAGCAAATCGTGGGTAAGCGGACGCGCCACCTCAACTTCTTGCAGGGCAATGGTAATGGCTTCTGCTTCGTAGGGACCGACCCAAATGGTCAGGTAGCGTGCGGCGTCAGTTTGCTTAAGTACCAGAACGCGCTGCGGCGCCATTAAATGCACGCGGATACTATCAATAATTACTTCAACCATATCTGACATAAGGCAACTCCAATATGTCTATTTTAGCATAAAGGTTGTGGTTACGGTTACAGGTTGCAAGTTTGCAGGCTGTCAATAAATTCGATTTGCCAGAATAACAAAACACGACTATAATTCGGTTCGCTCAATCGGGGCGTGGCGCAGTCCGGCTAGCGCGCTTGCATGGGGTGCAAGAGGTCGGAGGTTCGAATCCTCTCGCCCCGACAAT
>JAIFKY010000264.1 GCA_020049345.1 Anaerolinea sp. | reverse complement strand
TCTTCCTGCACTATCCCGATGGGGAATTGGTCGCGAGTCTGGAACTGCGAAAGGACTTGACCCGCCTGATCCGCATGTACAAGCCTGAGGTGGTCGTCACGGGCGACCCTTCTGCCCGATTCTACGGGAACGAATATATCAACCACCCTGACCATCGCGCCGCCGCAGAAGCCGCCACGTACGCGGTCTTTCCATCGGCTGGGACCAGGCTCATTTTCACCGACCTGCTCGAAGCGGGGTATGAACCGCACAACGTCAAACGGCTGTACATCCACGGGGCTGAAAAATCCGATACGTGGGTGGACATCAGTGAGACATTTGGGATCAAAATCGAAGCCTTGAAAAAACATGTCAGCCAGACCGACACGCACGAGGTGGACACATGGATGCACGAGTGGGCAAAAGAGGAAGGTAAGGAAAAAGGACTCGAATTTGCCGAAGCGTACCGCGTGATGATTTTGCAGAAAGACGAAGAAGAAAAATAATTCCGGCGACACGTTTTCAAACTTTCAAAGACGCAGGTGAACCCCATGTTGCAGAAAAATTCAGAACTGACCATTCCACTCAACAACCCATTCCAAAACGATCAATTGGAACGCAATAAAATTGCCGATAATTTGACCCTGCTTGTCCAATCCACCACCCAGCCGTTTGTGATCAGCATTCAGGCTCCGTGGGGCTGGGGAAAATCGACGTTTATCAAAATGTGGAAGGCGCAGTTGGAATCATTGGGGCACATCTGCTTTTATTTCAATGCCTGGGAAAATGGTTTTGTAGACGACCCCCTGATTGCCTTCGTGGGCGAGATCAACAAAACCACGCTCGACAAAAGTCCCATGGGGCAATTCAACGCCCAGATCAAGAAATTACAAAACTTCGGCGGCAAGATAGCGCGGCGCGCGCTTCCGCTCACCATTCAAATTGCAACACAAGGTTTGCTCGGACAAGAGTCTGTTAAAAAAGCATCCGACATCCTTTTTGCCAACGGCAGTGACGTTGCCAACTTTGCGTCTGAACTGGCAGAGGAAAAAATTCGTCAATACGAAACCGACAAAAATGGGATTCAGGAATTCAAAAACGAATTAACCAAATTCATCAAGTCACTGCCCATAGGAAGCGGCAGCCGCGCGCCGGTTGTGTTCTTCATTGACGAACTGGATCGCACACGCCCCGAATTTACCGTTCTGCTGCTTGAGCGCATCAAACAGGTTTTCAGCGTGGAAGGCATCATCTTCGTACTCGGCACCGACCGCACCCAATTGGAGCAGTCGGTCAAATCAGTACATGGGCCGGATGTAGACAAAGACGGCTACCTCAGGCGGTTTATTGATTTCAGCGTAAACCTGCCTGAACCCACTGTCGAAAAATACTGCAAATTTCTTTTTGATCGATTCAAACTTCAGGAAGTATTCGCCAAACGCAGGAACGGAAAAGAAGAAAGCGAATCACTGATGCGTACCTTCGTCAGCCTCGCGAAATCCTACCACTTCAGCCTGCGCGTGATCGAACAGTGTTTTACCGAAATCAACCTTGTACTGCGAACCACCCCGCCGAGCACGCGCATGTTCCCGTTTTTGCTTGCCCTGCTGGTGGCGATAAAAGCCCACAAGCCCGCATCCTACGACCTTTTGCTGGGTGCGCTTTCAAAAGCCGATGTCCAGTCCCTGGCAAATGAACTCAAACAGGAACTCAACATCAACGACCGCATATACAAATGGGCGCTGGCGCAGTTTGAAGCCTATCTCATCCACGGCTATTTGGAAAGCCAAGAAAGCAAAGCCGAAGCCCTGACTGCATTAAAAGCCGGCGCAGTCAGCCCCAACCCCATGGAACGCAGTTATGCCCAACAGACATTGCGCTTCGTAGATCAAATCCAAGCCGACTCATCTTCTGGCGCGATCAAAAACCTCGTCTCGCAAATCAGCCTGCTGGAAACGTTATCCATTATGAGTTAATGTGCCTTTGGAAATTTGACCCGCACACTTCATCATTCTTCGAGCAAAGCGCCAGCCGCCAGCGGATCAAACCCATCGGGCCATTTTGTATCTTTATTATATTTTGCGCCGGTAAAATCAACCCCGCTTAGGTTGGCGTCTGTCAGATCAACATAATATAAACACGCGTTGTTAAGTTTTGCTCCGCTCAGGTCAGTTCCGTGCAAATCAGTGTCGGTCAGGTCTGCATCCACCAGGACGGCGCCATGCAGGTTGGCTTCGCTCAAATTGGCATCGCTCAAGTTAGCCTTGGTAAGATTAGCGTAGCGCATCTTGGCTGCGTTTAGGTATGCGCCGCTTAAGTCCGTTCCGCTTAAATCTGCTTTGCCAAGATCGGCGCCAGCCAAATTCAATGGCTTCGGCTTATTTAACAGCGCGTCAAGTTCATCTTCTGTAAATTGCATTGTTTTACCTTTCAGTTTTTGTTGGAGAGTGTTCCCAAGATCTTTCGCCGCTGATCTGCGATTTATGCTCTGGTACGGCGGCGATTAAGCGTGGTCAGGTTGTTTGTTGCCAAACGTGAAGAAACTTCGTGAACAACCATTTACAACCATGAAAAGATTATAGCCGTGACAAGCAGGCTGGGCAAGCGGTGAGTTTTACGCAATCTATTTGAACACAGAAACTGGCTTTATTTTTACGTGTTAATGAAATCAATTGTTATAATAAATCGAAAATAAAATACTGCCCGGCGTTTCGCGGCAGGTAAAAATCAGCACGGAAGGTAAAAAGAAAACATGATCAAAATGATTTACATTGGCACCGATGGCGGCGCAACCACCTCCAAAGTAGGCGGCGTGTGGAGTGATGGCTCAACCATCTCAACAAAACTATTGCAAGCCCCCACAAATTCAGCACACGGGCCCGAGTCCGTTGTACGCAGTTGGGTTGAAGCTATCAACACGTACCTGCTTCAAAACGACCTGACTTGGGAACAAGTTAGCGGAGTGGGGTTGGCGATTCCCGGCCCGTTCCAACGCTACGGCGTCTTTGACCATTCGGCCAACCTGCCCGATGCCTTTACCGGCTTTGATGTGCATACCGCCTACAGCAACGCCCTATCCGAACGAGCCGGACGTTCCATTCCACTGACCGTTGCCAACGACGGAAACATGGGCGGCGTGGCTGAAGCCCAGCACGCGCGCGGCGACAGCCATGGGACTGTTCTGATGCTGGCTCCCGGCTCCGGGCTGGGATGCGCCTACATGGACCAAAGCGGGCTGGCGCTGGATGGCGACACGCTGGCAGGGATGGAAGCCGGTCACATGCCCGCCCCTCTGCATTTGCTGGATAACACCAAAGCCTATCCCTGTGGATGCGGACGCACCTGGGGCTGTGTCGAAGTCTACACCTGCCTTGCCGGACTGCCCTATCTGCTTGCCGAAAAACTGGAGCAATATCCAGAGCATGATCTGGCGAAATCACCCCTCAGCATCAAAGAACGCGCCTTTGCCCTGCGCGGGCTGGCTCAAAAAGGCGACAAACTTGCAACCGAGTTATTTGACTTTCAAGCCAAAGCGCTGGGTTTGCATGTTGCCAATTTAGCCATGGCGCTTGATCCCAAATTCGTAGTCATAGGCGGCGGACTGATGGATCCCGAAGCGACCACCACCGCTTTCCGCGACCGCTATCTGGGCATCGTCCGATCAACAGCCCGCGAATACTTGTGGCCCTACCAGCGTGATTTTATTAACATCGTCCCCGCTGCGCTGGGAGACCTTTCGCAATCCATTGGCGCAGCTCTGGCGGCTTTGTACAAAAACAGGGCGTAAGAAAGTAATGGGTATGAAAAGCGGTTCTGAAAAAGTCAGAACCGCTTTTCATTAGAAATTCTTTACCGTACAAGTTGGAAATTTATTATTCAAATCTTACATCATCAATATAAATTACAGCACCATTAGGATTGGCTGGTTTTTTGGTAACCCAAACAAAACCGCCCATGATGTGACTTAAATCCTCTCCAGACAATGCAATTGTATATTGAACCCACTTGTTGGTAAGCGTAATTGGTCCGCTTGATAATGCAGGTTGTAAAGAATCGCTGTAAACGCCTGCCAGACCGCCAACCTTGAATTCTGCTTTCTCTCCGCCCTTTTCGCCTCTGGCCCAAAAGGTTAGGTTTGTAGCGCAGGAGATATCAAAACCGCTGTCCTGATTGCCCCAATCATTTCCGGGCGCCCACCAATACACTCCAACCCATTGTTCAGACCCGTTTGGTTTGTAGGTAATTTGCATCACATTTGGACGTTCGGGATCAAGTTTGTAATTCTCGTCCAGGTTTATATCCGAAATATCACCCATCCAGCCTTCCGGCACAAAATGATTGGCTTCCACACCCCAATCTTGATAAACATAAAATGGGCAGGTTATATCTTCACTTTTTTGCGCAGGCGGTTCCGTAGGAATAGCCCCTGCCGGCTCAACTGTTGGAACGGCAGCCATTGCCGTTTGTGTAGCGGCAAGCGCAATTTTTTCAGATTCCATTGCGGTTTGTGTCAACGCAACAGCGGTTTGTTCCACGACCAAGGCATCCTGGGTGCGCACAACCTGAACTGTTGCGGCAACATCAGGCGCAGGCGCTCCACAAGATTGAGCAAACAAAGAAATACACAATACAATAAAAACCATAATGGTATTCTGTTTCATGTCCAAACCTCCTTAAGGTTTATGGTATGAAAAATAATTGGTTTACATAAATTGTGCCGCTCCCTTCTGTAAAATTCAAACTAAAGTTTTCCAAGGAATCCAGGTTGTGCCCTTTGGTTTTGAATTTATCCAATGGGATGGAAACTTTTATCCAGGATGCGGAAGCGACCTGGGACACTTTTGGTTCTTGTCCTGAGGGCGTAATATCATCTTTAATTCCTACCTTATATTTTTCGCCTCCTTTCTCTCCTTTAACCCAAAACGTAACCTGTTGTTTTGACGCGGCATTGTAGCCATTCAACGGGACAATCCAACTACAATAGCCTTGCTCATCCAGAACGTTAAACTGCAAACGACTGGCGGCTTCTCTGCCAGACTCTTGGAATTCGCTTGCTGTGAGCACACATAGATGACTGGGATCAGTGGTAATTATTGTTCCCACAAAACGCCACGCTGTAGGAACGGGAATTTGCGCAAATGTTGGCGTAGACTCAATGTATTCAGGCGGGGAAGTCATGGTAGTCGTTGGCGCAGGGGCTGGAACCAGGGTATTTTGCATCCACGCGCCGACGGTAAATACCGCTGAAAAGGCGGAAAAAATTAGCAACCCGCGCACCACTGGCAATCTATACGCTTGTTCTTCAGGCGTAATTGTCTTTTCACCAAAGCCAAGTCCAAAGAAAGTAAAGGAACGCCCCTGCACAAAAATCCACCACACGACAAATGCTGCGAATAATCCCACACCTGTTACATACAATGAAATCAAAAAAGGCGGCATAATTTTCCTCTTTGGCAAAAAAGTGATTGAGTGCCTTTCATTTGAACTTAAGGAGCAAACAGAGACTTACGTAAGAGGTCTTATAAAAGTATGACTTGATCAATTCCGCCTACGTTGGTCAATCACTCATAACTATACTGACTTTCCGCATCAAAGTCACATGCCATTTGTCACTTTTTTGTTACACAAAAGAAAAGAGCAGGACAGGCGATAAAGCCTGACCTGCTCTGAAATATCCTGTTTTTTTACAATCTCAAACTTCGGCAATACCACGCTCGTCGGCGGCTTGCGCGTGGGCTTCAAGTCCCTCGGCGCGCGCCAAAACGGCGGCTTGTTTGCTCAACCTCGCAGCGGATTTGCGATCCAGAGCAATCAGGCTGACGATATGCACAAAGTCCCAAACATTTAATGGAGACGCAAAACGAGCGGTGCCGCTGGTTGGCATGACATGACTGGGCCCGGCATTGTAATCGCCGAGCGCTTCAAATGAATGTTCGCCGAGGAAAACGCCGCCCGCCGCATCAATTTTCTCACTTAACGCCCACGGCTCTGCCACAGAAAGGCACAAATGCTCCGGCGCATACGCGTTGGCAAGTTCAGCAGATTCGAAAATATCGCGGGTGATGACGACCCCGCTGCGATTGGCAAGTGACTGCGCCAGTATCTCGGCGCGCGGCAAATTCTCGACCCGACGCGCAACTTCTGCCTGAACCGCTTCAGCCAGTTTGTGCGAAGGCGTCAGCAAAATTGCGGAGGCCAGCACATCATGTTCCGCCTGCGCCAAAAGATCAGCGGCGACCCAGGCGGGCGAGGCGGTATCGTCGGCGATGACCATGGTTTCTGTGGGACCCGCCAACCCATCAATGCCGACCACGCCAAAGACCTGACGTTTGGCAAGCGTGACAAAAAGATTTCCAGGTCCGAAAATCTTATCAACGGCGCGAATCGATTCGGTGCCGTAGGCCAGCGCGGCAATTGCCTGCGCCCCACCCAAGGCATAAACTTCGTCAATCCCAAGCAGGGCGCACGCGGCGAGCGTAATATCAGCCACTTCACCGGTTGCGCGGCTAGGCGGCACAACTACAACGATCTCTTTTACTCCCGCCACCTGAGCAGGCACAGCAGACATGATCACAGTGGATGGCAAAGGCGCAGTGCCGCCGGGGACATACAACCCAACGCGCTTGATCGGACGGATAAATTGTCCGAGTGTCCCGTCGCCTTCCTGCATCATCCAAGAGTTGAGCGGCTGATGATTGTGGAATCGGCGCACTCGTTCGGCGGAGAGTTCAAGCGCGGCGCGTTGCTCAGGCGTGATGGATTCCAACGCGCCGGCAAGTCTATCGGCGGGGACGCGGAATGTTTCAGACGAGCGATTGTCGAGGCGTTGACTCCATTCCTGCAAAGCCGCATCTCCCCGTTTGCGAACATCTGTCAGAATGCGGGTAACAGCCTGTTCAGGCGTCAGCGCTTCGCCGAACAGTTTTGCGATCCCATCCAACACAGATTGGGAAACGGGAAACTCATCCGGAGGCTGGCGTTTGAGAATACTTTGTTTGGCCTGCTCCACAGAAAAAATATTTAACATGATTTGTTCCTTTGTGTTTTATTTTGTGTAATGTGTTTCGTGTTGCGTAAACCGTTCCAAACAGAACACGAAACATTTTTATTAGAACGTCAAAGCGCGATTGACGCTTTCAACCACCGCGCCGCTGGCGACAAACTGGCGGGATGTTTCAATAAATCCTGACATGACGGTATCGGACTCAATGAACGGAATTTTTTCGCGGATCAACGCATAAACGCCGCGAGTGCCTTGACCAAGATTTTTATCCGCACCAATGGCTTGTCTGCGGAAGTCAACACCCTGCGCCGCCGACATCAACTCAATCGCGAGAATGCGCTCCACGTTGCTAAGAATATCGCGCAGTTTAAGTCCAGCCGTCACGCCCATGCTGACGTGATCTTCCACATTGGCCGAGGTGGGAATTGTATCCACACTGGCAGGGTGCGAAAGCACTTTATTTTCGGTGGCAAGCGCAGCGGCAGTATATTGCAAGATCATAAATCCTGAATTAAGTCCGCCTTCTTTTGTGAGGAATGCGGGCAATGTGTGTGTGTTGGAACACTCATCGGTCAGGCGCATGGTGCGCCGCTCAGAGATGTTGCCCAACTCGCTCACCGCAAAAGCCATGTAATCCATCGCAATTGCCAGCGGCTCACCATGAAAATTTCCACCTGAAAGAACGTCAATTTCGCCGGTTGCATCGTCAATAAATATCAATGGATTATCCGTGACGGCATTCAGTTCAATCTCGAAAACCCAGCGCGAATAGGCAATGGCATCACGCACTGCGCCGTGGACTTGCGGCATACACCGCAGAGTATAAGCATCCTGCACATTCAGCGAACTATGCTCGCGTTTGAACTGACTATCCTTTAATAAACTTCGCAAATAACCCGCGCATTCCTTCTGGCGCGGATAGGGACGCAGGCTATGAATACGTTCATCAAATGCCAGGTCGGTTCCGTTCAACGCCTCAAGACTCAAACATCCGGCAATGTCGGCGGTCTGGCTATACCGCTCGGCGCGCAGCGTTTCCAACACGCCCAACGCGGTCATCACCGAAGTTCCATTGGTCAGAGCCAAACCCTCTTTCGCGGCAAGCGTGATCGGCTTTAGACCCGCGCGCTTGAATGCCTCAGCGCCCGAAAGGATTTCGCCTTGATACTCCACAACGCCTTCGCCGATGATCGGCAAACTCATGTGCGCCAGCGGAGCCAGATCACCGCTTGCGCCAAGCGAACCCTTCTCAGGGATCACAGGATGGATGCCCGCGTTGAGCATATCCACCAGCAATTGCAAAGTCGAAAGTCTGATGCCCGAATGTCCGCGCGCCAGCGTATTGGCGCGGATCAACATAATCGCGCGCGTTGTGGGAATGTCAAACGCATCGCCCACGCCCACTGCATGACTGACAAGAATATTGCGCTGGAGTTTCTCCACCTGGTCTGGCGGAATAATGCGGTCCTTGAACGCGCCAAAGCCGGTGGTGATGCCATAGGCGATTGTGCCACGCTCCAGCAGAGTCTGAACCGCATTCGCCGCCCGCGTAACCCGTTGGCTGGATTCGGCTCCGATCTGAATTTGTGGCGCGTTGGGTTTCCCGTATGCCACAGCCTGAACCTGATCAAAAGTCAGGCTGGTCCCGTCCAATTGAATACTATTTAATTCGGACATAAACTATTTCCTTTTATGTTGGGAGAAATAACGGATGGAAAGAAGATGCGAATACCTTGCTCAAATGTTCCCCGTTTGCCTTCACTTTCTGACGCTGTTTACACGCGTCCCGAAGGTTTGGATCAAAACCAAACCTTCGGGACATTTTGCATATTTATTGGCAGGATCGCAAATCCACCTTAAAGAGTGTACAACCCGCGCCATCTGACGGCACAGCCAGACAACATTGATTGGCTGATTCAAAAATTGCGCCTTGATCACATTTGCCAGAATCAACGCTGGAAACAACCGGCGGAACACAAACTTTCAACTTATATGAAAAAGATTGCCGTCCCGTACAGGAAATAATGCTTTTCCCATTGCTTGTCGTTTCCTTCACGCACACAAGTTCAGGGTCAAGCGATTCAAATGTTGCGCCTTCGGGAATGGAGATGGCTGTGTAGGGGAATTTTTGGACGCACGCCTTGTTCGTCTCTTTGACTGCCGGAGTTGGAATCACAACACTTGCGGCGCAAGCGGGCGCAAAAGGCAAAGGAGACGCCACAGATTCCGTTTCTTTTGGAGGCACAACTGTGGGCGCCAATGTTGCGGTTGAAACCTGGGTTGAAATTTCGGTTGCAAGTATAACCAGCGTGGGTTCAATTTTTGGCTGTGGAGCGAACAACTGGTTTCGCAGTAGAAAAAAGCCAACCACAGCCACTACCAAAACAACACCTGCAACAATCAACCCGGTTTTTGTTTTTCTTTGGGATGCTGTCGCTTTATATATGCCTGAGCGCAGTCCTGTATTTGTGACCGACGTGAAATTACTGCCTTCATCCCCAAAGGCTGCCAAATTTAAGGCCTTCGCCAATTCCACCGCGGTGGTATAGCGTTTGTTTTTATCCTTCGCCATGGAGGACTGAATAATTTGATCCACCTCAGGCGGCAGGCTGGGAATCATATTTAGAATTTCAGGCACAGGCTCGGTAATGTGTTTTACCACCACCCCCATGGGCGTATCTGCATTGTAGGGCTGTTGACCGCTCAACATTTGATAGACGATCACTCCCAGCCCATAAATGTCACTGCGGCTGTCAATACCGGTTCCCTGAGCCTGTTCGGGACTCATGTAGGCAGGAGTGCCAATTACACCACTGCCCGTCAAACTGCCTGTGGATTCAGTCAACTTGGCAATGCCAAAATCGGAAATAAACGGTTCGCCATTGTCATCAAAAAGAATATTATCAGGCTTAAGATCGCGGTGAATAATGCCTTTCTTATGGGCATACGTAAGACCCCGCGCAATTTTTTCGACAATCCGCGCCGTATCTTGAAGCGGAATTTTCCCATTTGCGATCTGATCAGAAAGAGAACCGCCTGTCATACAGCGCATGACAAAATAAGGCTGTCCCGCTTCTTCACCCACATCATAAACAGGCACAATGGATGGATGTTCCAACCCAGCGACCATTTTGATTTCGCGCTCGAAACGCGCGCGAAACTGCGGGTCATGCATCATCTCAAGCGGCAATACTTTAATCGCAACTTCGCGATCAAAGCTGGGATCAAATGCGCGGTACACGGTAGCCATTCCGCCGCGGCCAATCTCGGACTTAATTTCGTAACGACCAATTTTGCTGGGGATAACCATGCGCGCAAGTATAACCATATCAATAATATGACGCAAGCAACAGCATCCTCTGTATAAAAAACCGTCATCTACAGATTTTAGTGACCCAAGTTGCCAGCATGTCAAGAATCGAAAGACCCATGCCGCAAATTTCGCTAATTTGCGGCGGCTTTTCTCAGTGATCTTTGTGTTCTCTGTGGTAAAAAACCTTTAAGAAACACTCCTCACATGACAGGATAAGAAAATTAACGGCTGGTATTCAATGCCTGAAAAGTTTGCAGGAGGCTAATCAAAATATCATCGGTGAATGTGTACATTTTCCCAAAAGTATCTGCGGTTTGCCCCGACGGCACATTCGACTCGCGATAAACTTTTATAACAGAATCGATCAGCGTGGTTCTAAAAAACAAAAATGCCCGTACGGCATCCACATAATTCAAACTGTAACGATGTGCGCGAGAAGCATACTCATACCCAATGGCGTAGGCTTCAGATTCTGCATCTGCGCCCTCGGTTGCCATGTATGTCATCAAGCCGTGGAACAATGAACGGGCGCTCAAGCGATATTGCGCGCGCGCATCCTCGTCCAATTTTTGGTACCAAGACTCGGCTTGCAAACGACCCTCTGAAATTTGCATACGCACCGTTTTGATGACTTCCTGCATCATGCGTTCTGGCTCGATCTCACCAGGTCTCTGATTTGATTCAGCCCACAGGGAAATTTCAGCCTGTTTATAACGGCGATGCCCGCCCTGCGTTTTGTGCGTGGGCAATGCGCCCTTATCAGACCACAGCCTGACAGTACTGGGGTGTACGCCCAACACCTTCGCCGCATCACTGAGAGAAAGCCATTTATCCGTCATTTTTTTACTCCGCCGCCAAGGCAACCTTCTCCACAAAGGAAGGTTCTTCGATATTTTTTTGGAATTTTTGGACATCAATACGGGTAAGCATGATCGAGGCGATAAACAGCATTAACGCTTCGATCGCAAACACGACAAGATAACCGCTTAATGCGGCGGCTGTGAGTTGATTCACCACATCGCGCAGAATCCCAGCCAGGAGAGTTCCCACCAGGCGCGAGAGCGCATTGGAAAATCCCCAGGCGCCAATGTACAATCCCACCATGCCGGGCACCGTAAGATCAAACATTAAGGAAAGATTGGCAACTGTGGATAAGCCTGTGCCAAGCCCAAGCAGGGTGACGCCTGTGTAGAAGATACTTGTCGATCGGCTAAATCCGCTGACGATAATGACAACGAACCCCGCAAGCGCACCGAGATTGCCCAGTTGTGCAATCGTTTTTTTCGTCATGCGCCCTTCGAGCAACCCTGCAATGAGGATTGCGATCAAAACAAACGTTCCCCAAAAAGATGTGATGCGCGTTGTTTGCGTGACGGTCATACCAAAGGCTTCTGCGCCGAAGGGTTCAAGTAAAACATCCTGTCCCAGAATTGCAGCAAGCAGCAAGAGCAGGTAAACAAAGAATACCCGCGCAACAGGATTCTGCGTGATGGCTGAGGTCATTTGTTTCACTGTGTAGGTTTCAGAATGCTGGCTTGAGTCTGTGTTTCTGTTTGAGCGTGGCTCAAGCCTGACGAGACCGATCAAGCCGAGGATTAGGGCTGTGGCGGCGACATATCCAAAGGCGCGAATTAATGCTTCGGGGGTGTATGGGTCAACGAGTCGGCTGAGTCCAATGGCGGTGGCGATGATGGAAACAATCATCATGAACCACATGGTTGCTATTGTTTTGCCGCGTCCGTTTTCGCCAGAGATTTCAGAGGCGAGTGAAAGGTAAGATACGCTCGAAAGGTTGTACCCCATGCCCCATGCGCCAAAAGCAAGAACGCCGACAAAAATGCCGAGAGGCAGGTTGTCAGCCATGAGGAATGCGACATAAGGCGAAACCAGCAAGCCAGCCACGCAAAGAATTAGCCCGGCAAGAATATATGGTGTGCGGCGGAATCCCAATATGGGATGGCGATCTGAGTACGATCCAATGGCAACCTGAATGGGCGCAAAAAGATAGGGCAGTGAAGCAAGGATGGCAACAAGCGTAGCCGAGATGGCGAGTTCTTTGATCATGACGCGGTTAAGCGTACTGTTGATCGGCACAAGGGTCATCGCTACGGCGACGTGGATCAGTCCAAGTTGAAGGCGTTTGAGGAACATGTTTTTATCCGCAAAGTTGAATTTGTTAAATAAAACAAGAGTGTTGACACACCCTTGTTTTTGAAAATAAGATTGTACTTTTTAGATCAAAAAGCACAATGTAGATTTAGGTAGAATTTTACTAGAGTTTGGTGAGCGGGGGCAGTTGTGGAACCTCCCACACTTCAGGGAAACAGGCAAAGGCATCGGCTACTGTATAGGCAACTGACTTGGACGTTTTAAACGCCATCAGATCCTCAGATACAAGTCCGTCAAAACCATGAGTCAGACGTAACTCAACTGGAATTCCAAGTAGGCGCAGAAACCAATCTGTGCGAAACAGGAAAAGTGCAATATTTGCCAGTTTACGCATCGTCCATACGCCGTGGATTTGCAACCATGTCATTTTTTTCAGGAACCGAATCAGAGGAGCAACAAGGAAAAATCTGGTGCGAAGGTTTGGAGGGAGATATTTCAAAGAAATTTGAATCAGTTCTTCTGTTCTTTCAAAACCTGGTCCAGTGGTTTTATTGGATTGATGAAAACGGTAGGCGGCAATTGGGCGCGCGCACATAGCAGATCTTGTCTGTTTTGCACACTGGATGAAATAATCCCAGTCAAACACGTAAT
>JAIFKY010000069.1 GCA_020049345.1 Anaerolinea sp. | reverse complement strand
TGTCGCGCAGATTATCCGCACACGCTGGGGTTCTGACGCCAAGCATCGGTTTTACAATGACGCAATTCCAGACATCGTCGCTTCCAAAGGTTTGCAAGTTTCAGTGATTGATATGCGTGAAGTTCTCTCCAAAAACGACTTCACCACTCTTTATCATCCCAGCCCCAATGGGTATGACAAAATGGCTCACGCTTGGGAGTCTGCGATTTTGGCGCTTGATTTAGGGATGTGTGTGTTTGATCCCTAGCGGTTGCTTCGCGCCTTACGGGTTGACCATAATTCGGACAAGCCGATCTGCATTTTTCCTTCGAGTCTTGGTGACTTTGTGCCTTTGTGGTCAAAAACAGGTTCTCAGTGGACTCTGTGCGCTCCGTGGTTAAATTTTAAGTAAGGCACGGCGCAATTTATTTCTTACCGTTTACGGCGACGATATGCCGCCGCAAGTCCGCCGGTTGAAGTTTCGCGATAAAGGGAGGGCAACGCATGACCAGTCTCGCGCATGACAGACACAACTTCGTCGTAGGAAATTCGATGCCCGCCGTCGGTGAAGAGGGCATAGTCGGCGCAGGCTAACGCTTGCGCGGCGGCAAAAGCATTGCGTTCAATACATGGGATTTGAACCAGCCCAGCCACAGGGTCGCAGGTCAAACCCAGGTTGTGCTCCAAACCCATTTCAGCCGCATATTCGATTTGGCGTGGAGTGCCGCCCAGCAATTGCGTTGCGGCTCCAGCCGCCATTGCACAGGCAACCCCCACCTCGCCCTGACAACCCACTTCCGCGCCGGATATGGACGCGTTATGTTTGGCAAGATTCCCAATTAATCCAGCGGTTGCTATCGCGCGTAAAACTGCTTCGTCTGTGCAGTTGAGAATACCATGTAGATATTTCATAACCGCAGGAACAATTCCGCAAGACCCACAAGTTGGCGCCGTGACAATTTCTCCGCCCGATGCATTTTCTTCCGACACAGCCAGTGCATACGCTGAGACAAACCCTGCCCGCTGGAGCAACGGTCCTGAAAGACTGGCTTTGCGATAAAAAGCCCAGGATTTACGCGCCAACCCCAGCCCGCCGGGGAGCACGCCTTCTGCGTGTAGTCCACGGTCAATGGCGGCTTGCATGACTTTCCAGACTTTGTTTAAATATTCCCAAATTTCTGCGCCTTCGCGGGATTCCACATATTCCCATAGGGCTTGACCACTCTGTTTGCATTGATCCAAAATTTCGCGCATACTTTTTAGATCATATATTTCCTTTGGTATGGGCAGGCTTTCGTTATCGCGCAAGGCTCCGCCGCCCACGCTGTACACATCCCAGCGGGCAAGGGGTTTTCCTTCGGCAGACAAGGCTTCAAAGCGCATTCCATTTGGGTGCAAAGGCAGTAGCTTTTCTGGCTTCCAAATGATTTCAAGATGATTCGAGCCAAACACGCTTTTGATCGCGGCATCTGTTAAATGTCCGCGCCCGGTGGCCGCCAAACTTCCGTATAAAGTAGCGCGGTACGCCGCCGATGATGGATGCCGTTCACGAAATATTTGTGCCGCGTGACGCGGTCCCATGGTGTGGCTGCTGGACGGACCGATGCCGATCCGAAAAAGTTCTTTGATCGATTCCATTGCGAGGCTCCTATAAAGTTTATTTTTCAACCGCCTTAAGTTTATCTTAAGGCGGTCGAATTTTTGTTAATCCTGCGCGGCAAAGAGGCTCCGCCAAAAATTCATTTGACATCTTTCCCGTTTTTTGCTACACTATAAGTTGTCAGACAACTACAGGCTAGTCACTAACTACTAAAGGCAAACCGCTAATGACAACTCTCCTCGTAAAAAATGCATATATTGTGACCATGGACGACCATCAACAGGAAATTCCCGAGGGTGGTCTTTTTATTCGAGACGGAATCATTGAACAGGTTGGCTTGACCCGCGACCTTCCGCCTACCGCCGATGAAGTCCTTGACCTCAAAGGGCATGTTGTTCTGCCCGGTCTGGTCAACACTCACCATCATTTTTATCAAACGCTCACGCGCGCCGTACCTGCCGCGCAGGATGCAAATCTTTTCAATTGGCTAAAAACTTTGTATCCCATTTGGGCGCGGCTAACCCCTGACGATATTTTTATTTCGACTCAGACCGCGCTTGCCGAGTTGGCGCTTTCGGGGTGTACCACCGCCTCGGATCATCTTTATCTTTTCCCAAACGGATCAAAACTGGATGATGAAATTGCCGCCGCGCTTGAGGTTGGGGTGCGGCTCCAGGCTTCCCGCGGCTCGATGAGTCTTGGCGAATCCAAAGGCGGACTCCCACCCGATTCAGTGGTGGACACCGAAGAAAATATCCTCAAAGATTCACAACGCCTAATCGAAAAATATCACAACCCCAAACACGGCGCGATGACTCAAATTGTGCTTGCGCCATGTTCTCCATTCAGCGTCACGTCAGACTTGATGAAACAGTCTGCGATATTGGCGCGTGAATACGGCGTGCATTTGCACACGCACCTCGCCGAAACAGAAGATGAAGAACAATTTTGTCAACAAATGTTTGGTCATCGTCCTGTGGGCTACATGCAGGAAGTCGGCTGGGTTGGCAACGATGTTTGGTTCGCGCACGCGGTCTGGGTCAACGACGAAGAGATTCAAGTCTTCGCCAAACACGACTGCGGTGTGGCGCATTGTCCCACATCCAATATGCGGCTTGCTTCTGGCATTGCGCCCGTCAAGGAATATCGCGCCGCTGGCGTAAATGTAGGTTTGGGCGTGGATGGCTCTGCCTCCAACGACGGATCACATTTGCTGGCTGAAGTCCGCAATGCGATGTTGGTCTCGCGTGTAAAAGAAGGCATGACCGGATATTCGTTATCTGCCGATCCCAATCGAAAATTAATGACCGCGCGCGCTGCGCTTCACCTTGGCACACGCGGCGGGGCGGCAGTTTTAGGGCGCAAAGATATTGGAAGTTTGGAAGCAGGCAAATGCGCCGACTTCTTCGCTGTCAATTTAAACAAACTTGCCTACACGGGTATGCACGACCCCGTTTCAGCAATTGTGTTTGGTCAGTCCATGAATGTGGATTACACGGTTGTAAATGGGAAGTTTATTGTCAAGGAAGGTCAACTGGCAACAGTGGATGAGCATAAATTGATCGAAAAACATAACAAGGCTTCCAGGAAATTATTATTGGCTTAAGAGGTAAATGCTAATGGCTGACATACTGTTTAATCTGTTATTTGTACTTTCTCATGGTATTCCGGGCTTGGTTGTTGCCGGAGTGACCTTAATTCTCATGCTTCTTGCTTTGATCAGAAAAGAGGCGTCATTAATGGTGATTGCCGCCATATTGACCATTCCATCCACTTATACGGCTGGCAACTGGACGAGCATTTTATTTCTTGTTCGGTTGATTCCGCTCTTCTCGCTGGTTTCAGCCTATGCCATTAGCAAGGAAGAAAACTTTCTGGCGTGGATTGCCCCATTTCCGGCATTCGGCGGATTGGTTTATTTTCTCTTTAATCTGATTATATCGGGCATGAAAGGCGTTTAAGTTAAAAACAACTTACGTTTATATTTTTGGAGACTTATGACCTCATCCACTAAACTCACATACGCGCTTGTTGAAGTTGCCATGGGACGCGCTCATGCCGACCTCGTAATCCGCGATGGTCGCTGGGTTAGCGTGCAGTCCGGCGAGATGATCCCGCACACTGATATTGCCATTGTTGACGGGCACATAGCGTATGTTGGTTCAGATGCCAGTCACACGATTGGCGAAAAAACAAAAGTCATCGAAGCCAAAGGTCGCTATCTTGTGCCTGGTTTGCTAGACGCCCACATGCATGTTGAATCGGGCATGGTCACAGTCACTGAATTTGTGCGCGCGGTGGCAGTGCATGGCACGACCGGCATGTTTATTGATCCGCACGAGATCGCAAATGTTTTTGGTTTGAAAGGTGTCAAGTTGATGGTGGATGAAGCCGCCAAACAGCCGGTTCATGTTTGGGTGCAGATGCCCTCATGCGTGCCGTCTTCGCCCGGGTTTGAAACACCGGGGGCATCTCTTGGACCCAAAGAAGTTGCCGAAGCAATGACTTGGAAGGGCATCATCGGTCTCGGCGAAATGATGAATTTCCCTGCTGTGTACATGGGTGATAAGAAAATGCTGGACGAGATGACCATCACGCACGCGGCGGGCAAAACCATCGGCGGACATTATCCTTCGCCCGATCTTGGTCTGCCGTTCCACGGCTATGTTGCCGGCGGGGCAGAGGATGATCACGAAGGCACGCAAGTGAGTGATGCCGTTGCACGTGTGCGACAGGGCATGAAAGCCATGCTGCGCTACGGTTCCGCCTGGCATGATGTGGCTTCGCAAGTCAAAGCAATTACCGAAAAGAAATTGGATTCACGCAGGTTTATCCTTTGCACAGACGATTCTCATGCCGCCACACTTGTGCAGGAAGGTCACATGGATCGCGTTTTGCGTCATGCCATCAGCGAAGGACTTAACCCAATGACCGCCATTCAGATGATGACCATCAATTCGGCGGAACATTTTGGGTTGACAAAAGAACTAGGCATGATCGCACCCGGTCGTTGGGCTGATGTGTTGCTTGTGAATGACCTGATGAATTTCAAAGCGGATGTGGTCATCGCCAAAGGGCAGGTCATTGCTGAGGCGGGCGCATGGCAGGTTGAATTGCCGCAGGTTAAATACCCCAAGTGGGCAAGCAAGTCTGTGCATTTCAAGAAAAATCTCAAGGCGGAAGATTTTATCCTTCGGACAAGATCAACTGACGGGGCGGAGGTTGACGCGCATGTTATCGGCGTGATCGAAAACCAGGCGCCGACTCGTCATCTCAGATTGAAAGTCAAAGCCGAAGGCGGCGAAGTTAAATCAGATTTAAAGCGAGACATTGCGAAGATTGCAGTGGTGGAACGTCATCGCCCAACGGGTAAGGTTACGGTTGGGTTGGTGAATGGTTTTGAATTTACCAGAAGGTGCGCCATTGGTTCGACCGTGGTGCATGACAGCCATCAAATGATTGTGGTTGGCACAGACGATGAGTGCATGGCGATTGCCGCGAATGAACTGGCAAAGTGCGGCGGCGGTCAGGTGGTGGTGATCAACGGTGAAGTGGTTGGGCTGGTAGATTTGCAAATCGCGGGGTTGATGTCAAATGAGCACGCCGATATTGTGGCGCAAAAAGCCACAACGGTGTTGGAAGGCTTCAAGGCTTGCGGCTGTGAATTGAACAATCCGAACATGCAATTGAGTTTACTTGGACTGGTGGTCATCCCTGAACTGCGTATTTCAGATTTGGGGCTTGTGGATGTGACCAACCTTGATTTTATATCTGTGTTGGATGATTGAGAGATTATGTCAAATTTTCCTTTTCAACGTTTGCAGGTTGATCTTGCTGCGTTGATTGCACGCACGCCCGCAGGACAACGCTTGTTGTCTGAGCCTGAATTAGCAAAACAACTTGGCGTTTCACGCGCCACTTTGCGCGACGCTATGCGTACCTTTGAAACGCAAGGGCTTATCCGCCGCAGGCAAGGCTCTGGCACATTTGTGGTTGGTAAAGTTCAGGCGCTAGACAGCGGGCTTGAAGTTCTCGAAAGTCTTGAAACAATGGCAAAGCGCCTTAACCTTGAAATTACCCTGAGCAATTTAAGCGTGGAGCCAATAATTGCAAACGAAGACAGCGCCGCCAACTTGAACGTTGAAGTGGGCACCCGCTTATTGTGTGTTCGCCGTGTAATTCATGCGGATAGCCGTCCGGTTGCCTATCTTGCAGATACTTTGCCTGAAGATATTTTACACACGGATGATTTGCCCTCTGATTTCCACGGTTCTGTTCTTGACTTTTTGCTGGCACGCGGTGATTCTTTGAAAACTTCCCGCGCCAATATCAGCGCCATCGGCGCAACGGCTGAGGTTGCGAAGGCGCTTGAAATTCAACGCGGCGATGTGCTGTTGCATTTTTATTCGCAACTTTTCGATGAACATGGCAGGGTTGTAGATTATTCGCTGGGCTATTTCATCCCTGGATATTTCCACTTTCATGTCGTAAGGCGGGTGGGTGGGTAGTTTAAGACTGAAAAACTCAGAGTTTCTTTGTGAACTCTGCGGCAAATAAAAAAGGAGAGAAAAAATGACAGACAAAATTCAAGAAATTCAAAAACGTGTGGAAGCCTCTCGTGAGGACATTATCAAGTTCATGCGCGATATTGTTGCCATTCCATCAATGGAATCAAAGATCGGTCCCGTTGGTGAACGTATCCAAGCCGAGATGAAAAAACTTGGTTACGATGAAGTTCGTTTCGATAAAATGGGTAATACCGTTGGGCGCATTGGCAACGGAAAAAAAGTGATCGTCTTTGACTCTCATATTGATACCGTTGGTGTCGGCGATCCAAGTGAGTGGGAATGGGACCCGTTTATCGGTAAAGTTGAAGACGGCATTCTCTACGCGCGCGGCGCGTGCGATGAAAAGAATAGCACGCCCGGCATGGTCTATGGCTTGGCTATTGCGCGCGACCTTGGTTTGCTCGACGGCTGGACAGCCTATTACTTCGGCAACATGGAAGAATGGTGTGACGGCATTGCCCCCAACACCTTCGTTGAAGTTGATCCGAAAGTCAAGCCCGATTTCGTCGTCATCGGCGAGCCGACCAAAATGCTCCTTTATCGTGGTCACAAGGGACGCCTTGAAATGAAGGTCACCGCCAAAGGCAAATCAGCGCACGCCGCGAGCAATCACCTTGGCGAGAATGCGATCTACAAATTATTGCCCGTTATCGCCGGCATCCGCGACCTTGAGCCAAAACTTGGCGACCATGAATTTTTAGGTCACGGCAAGATCACAGTTTCAGACATGCACGTTCAAACCCCATCCATCAATGCAGTGCCTGATGAAGCCATCATCTATATTGATCGCCGCATGACCTTTGGCGAAACCAAGGAAGTGGTCAAGAAGCAGGTTGAGGATTTGATCCCCGCCGAATTCAAAGATTCTGTCAAAGTGGAAGAACTCTTCTACGATGAGCCATCCTACACCGGCTTTGTATTCCCTGTGGATAAATATTTCCCAGCCTGGGCATTGGATGAAGGTCACGCCCTCGTTCAAGCCGGATTGTTGGCGCGAAAAACAATGGGGTTGGTTGACGCCCCAAGCAGCAAATGGAACTTCTCGACGAATGGAATTTACTGGGCAGGCAAGGCTGGCATCCCCTCCATCGGATTTGGACCCGGCGACGAAGAAACCGCCCACACCGTCCGCGATTCTGTTTCGCTCGAAGATATGGTCAAAGCGACTGAGTTTTATGCGTTAGTCGCTAGTTTAATAGTTGACTAGTTGGCTAGTGGACTTGCAAACTAAAAAATGCCCACGATAAAAAACTTTGAAGAACTCGATTCGTGGAAGAAGGCTCGTGAACTGGCAGGATATGTTTATGGGTTGACGCGCAAAGAAAATTTTTCTCGTGATTTTGGATTGCGCGACCAAATTCAACGCGCCGCTGGTTCCGTCATGCACAACATCGCCGAGGGATTTGACGCTGGTTACGATGCGGAATTTATCCGCTTTCTGAAAATGGCGCGACGTTCCGCCGCCGAAGTACAGTCTGAACTATATCTGGCTCTTGATGCTCTTTACATCACAGAAGACGAACTTCAAAAGGCTTACAACCTTGCAACAGAATCTAAAAAATTGATCAATGGCTTAATTGCCTATCTTGCCAAACGTAAACCAACTAGCCGACTAGAAGACTAAGATACTAGCCGACTAGAGGACTAAAATACTAGGAGACTAAATACTATGCAAACCAATTTTCGTGGTCGTGATTTCATTGGAGACCTCGACTTCACAAAAGAAGAAGTCGAAACCGTTTTAGAAGTAGCCTGGGATTTAAAGCGCAAGCGCGCCTTAGGTGAACTGCACCCCTACCTGCGCGATAAAGCGCTGGCGATGTTGTTCTTCTTCTCATCCACCCGTACCCGCGGATCGTTTGAAGCGGGCATGGCTCAGTTGGGCGGACACGGCGCATTCATTGACAGCAACACCACCCAAATCTCACACGGCGACACCCCCGTTGAAATTGGCGAAATCTTCGGACGCTATTTTGACGGCATTGCCATTCGCCATTGCGATTATGGCGACGGCAATAAATATCTGAACGCCGTTGCGAAGAATTCTCGCGCTCCAGTCTTGAACATGCAATGCGACATTTACCACCCCTTCCAATGCCTTGCTGACCTGATGACCATCATGGAGAAAAAGGGCAAGGATTTACGCAAGAAGAAAATCGTCGTCTCTTGGGCGTACGCCGCATCCTACCTCAAGCCGATCTCCGTTCCCCAATCACTCATCCTTCAAATGCCGCGCTTCGGCATGGATGTAACATTGGCCTACCCGCCCGAATTCCCGCTCATGCCCGAAATCGTCGCGCAGGCACAGGAACAAGCCAAGATCGCAGGCACCAACTTCGAAATCATTGACACCAAAGATGGCATGACCGAAGCCTGCAAAGACGCCGATGTGATCTACGCCAAATCATGGGGTCCGCTTTTGACCACGACCGACAAGGTTGAAGGCAAAAAACTCCAGGATATGTACAAGAATTGGCTGATGGACGATGCCAAATTAAAGGTTGCAAAACCCGGCGCGATTTACATGCACCCATTGCCAGCCGACCGCGACATCGAAGTCACCAGCAGTGTCTTGGACGGTCCTCAGTCTGTGGTGTTTGATCAGGCAGAAAACCGCCTGCACGCGCAAAAAGCCGTCATGGCTTTGACGATGGGATAGTTAGTTGGCTGGTTAGTTAGTCTGTTAGTTGATTGATTTTGACTAGCAGACTAACTAACTAAAGACTAGGAGACTACATGACAAATAAACTCGCTGTAATCGCCATCGGCGGCAACTCGCTTATTAAAGATGATAAGAGCGTGACTGTGGATAGCCAGTATCAAGCCGCTAAAGAGACCTGCGTACACATCGCCGATATGATCGAGCAGGGTTGGGATGTGGCAATCGGTCACGGAAACGGACCTCAGGTTGGCTATATTTTGCGCCGCTCTGAAATTGCCGCCAAGACCGCAGGTATGCACGAAGTCCCGTTGGATGTATGCGGAGCAGATACCCAGGGCGCAATTGGCTACGCCCTGCAACAGAACCTGCAAAACATTTTGTACCAGCGCGGAATCAAGAAAAAGGTAGTCACCGTCATCACTCAAGTATTGGTAGACAAAGATGATCCTGCCTTTGCCAAGCCGACCAAGCCAATTGGCAGTTTCATGGATCAGACCGAATCAGAACGCCGTCAGCGCGAACAAGGCTGGAGCGTAGTTGAAGATGCTGGACGCGGTTTTAGGCGTGTCGTGGCTTCACCATTGCCAAAGGAAATTGTTGAACTGGAAACCGTCCAAACCCTGCTCGAAAAGGGAATTATCACCATCACAGTTGGCGGCGGCGGAATCCCAGTGATTGATCCTGGCGACGGCAACTACGAAGGTATCGCCGCCGTGATTGACAAGGATTTTGCCTCATCCCTGCTGGCACGCGAGATCAAGGCTGAATTATTTGTCATCTCCACCGCAGTCGAGAAAGTAGCCATCAACTTCGGCAAACCCGAACAAAAATGGCTCGACAAAATGACCGTTGCAGAAGCCAAAGCCTACCTTGCTGAAGGCACTCACTTTGCCAAAGGATCCATGGCGCCCAAGATTCAAGCCGCAATTGCGTATCTTGAAAATGGCGGCAAGGAAGCGCTCATCACCAACCCCGAAAATATCGGTCGCGCGCTCAAAGGCGAAACCGGCACACGGATAGTTCAATAGTTTGCTAGTCTGCTAGTCTTGTAGTTGTATAACTATTCGACTAGCAGACTAGAAGACCGGCGGACTAACCTTATGAAACGCATCCACCCTGCCCTCACCCTGCTCGCCGCAGCCATCCTTGCTTATGGTTTGCTCATCCCCCAACTTGGTTTTTATTGGGATGATCTTCCCATGTCGTGGATCCGCTACCAACTGGGCGCAGATGCGATGACAAGATATTTCTCAACCAATCGTCCGGTCTGGGCTTTGTTGTATCAAGTCACCACACACATACTTCCGCATAATCCTATTTACTGGCAGGTCTTTGCTCTCTTTTGGCGCTGGCTTGGCGCAGTCACATTATGGGCAATTGCCCGTAAATTATTTCCGCAGCGCGAAAAATTTGCGATCACATTAAGTTTATTGTTTTTGCTTTATCCTGGTTTCAATCAGCAGTGGGTTAGTTATCTTTACAGTCATTTTTTCATCGTTCTTTTTTTCTTTCTTTTATCCTTCCTCTTGATGTTGCGCGGCAAAACGATTCCCGCGCTGATACTTTCCGCGCTCAATTTATGGATGCTGGAATATTTCTTCGTCCTCGAACTGATTCGCCCCTTTTTGATTTGGACTTCGATTGAGTCCGAATCTCTACCTCCAAAAGAACGCTTCGCGCGCACCCTCAGGCTGTGGTTGCCCTACCTGGCAGTTTTCTCGCTGGCGGTTTTTTCGCGTATTTTCATATTCAACAATCAAATTTATGGTTTCAGCATTAAAGAAGAAATCGTCAAAGCGCCGATTGAAACCATTACATTGCTTTTGCAAAATATATTCTCAAGTTTGTGGACGGTCACCGGCGCGGCGTGGGCGTTGATATTTCAATTCCCAAGCTCATCTGCTGATGGTCCGCGTATCACCTTGATTTATGCCGTTCTGGTGGTTGCCGTTGCGGCGTTGATTCTGCTTGGGTGGCGCAACCAGAATCAGGTTGAGGAGGGAGGCGGTCGGTGGTGGATTATCGCTCTGGGCGTTGTCATGCTTCTCCTCGGCGGTCCTCCATTCTGGCTGGCGAATGTTCCCGTTTCTCTGGGATTCCCCGCCAACCGCGCCACGTTATCTTTTTTGCTCGGTGTCAGTTTTGTATTTGCCGGACTTTTGGAATACATCCCGACAAAAATAAAATACAGTGTTGTGGCTGTTTTTGTTGCGCTGGCGGTGGGGCGTCAATTTTTGTGGGCGAATGAATTTCGCCGTGATTGGACGTACCACCAAAATTTATTCTGGCAAATGACCTGGCGCGCGCCCGGACTTGAAAAAAATACAATGGTCTTGGTTAATGAAGACCTTGAATATTACGCAGATAATTCGCTCGGCGCGGCTTTGAATTGGATCTACGCGCCCGACAACCACACAGATGTTGTTGATTATGTTTTGTTCTACCCGACCAATCGTGAAAGTTTATCTTTGGAGCCAAACACGCCGGTTAATTATGACTTCCTTGCGGGCGAGTTTGCGGGTAACACATCGCAGGCGGTTGTTTTTTATTATTCGCCGCCGCGCTGTTTGCGTTTGCTTGACCCTGAAATTGACGGCAAAAATCGTTTAATCCCTGATGATACTTTTTTGCGTGACGCGGCCTTGTTATCATCCACTGCGCCGATTTTAAGTGAATCCACTGCGCGGATGCCCGAAATATATCAACCTGAACCGGCGCATGGCTGGTGTTATTATTTTGAGAAAGCCGACCTTGCGCGTCAGATGAAAGATTGGGGAACTGTGACCCAATTGGGTGATGCGGCTTTTGCCTTGAACGATTATCCTAACGACCCGATTGAGAGATTTGTCTTCATCGAGGGCTATGCTCACATAGCCGATTGGGAAAGAGCGGTAAAATTGTCTTTGGATTCTTATGCAGTTTCCAAAAAAATTACAGGACCGCTTCTCTGTAAATTATGGGCTCGAATAGCAAGCGAGACGGAAGACACGCCAGAGCAGAATGTCACTTTGGATGTAGTACAAAGTAAACTTGAGTGTTCGCCATAATAAATTTATAATGAATTTTCTTCATAAAGTTGTTTTATATATGCTAAAATTGTATATACAACTTGAAAGGAGGCTCGAGACATAAATTGACCCGGTACGTTGTGTTCGTAAAACTCAATTTTCATAAGGAGAAGAAGAATGCGTAAAAATCTATCCCGCCTCGCGATTATCGCGTTGGCACTCATGCTCGTCCTTTCGGCTTGCGGCGGCGCTAAACCTGCTGTTGCACCCGAAGCCCCTGCCGCCACCAAAGCCGCTGTTGCGACGGATGCCCCTGCCGCAACCGAAGCCCCCGCTGCTACCGAAGCTCCTGCCGCTGAAGATGCTGGCGGTTTCCAAATCCCAGAAATTGAAGAAGGCAAATTCAATGTAGCCATGGTTTTAATTGGACCGCACGATGACGGCGGTTGGTCACAGGCTCATTACGAAGGTCTCGTCTACATCAAAGAGAACGTCGAAAATGTAAACATTGCTTACATCGAAAACGTCCCCGAAGGCGCTGATTCTGAACAGGTTTTCCGTAGCCTTTCCCGCAAGGGCTTCAACTTGATCTTCGGCACCTCCTTTGGCTTTGGCGACCCGATGGCTGCTGTGGCTGAAGAATTCCCCGATGTGATGTACATCCACCTCACCGGCATTGCTTCCAACGGCACCAACTTTGGCAATCTGATGGGCGCCATGGAAGACATGAAGTATCTCGCCGGTATGCTGGCAGGCGCGCGCGCCCAGCAAGACGGTAACCCCAAACTTGGTTATATGGCAACCTTCCCGATTCCAGAAGAAATTCGCCTCGGAAATGCCATTGCGTTGGGTATGAAGAAGACCTGCCCCGAATGTACTTTGGATGTCCGCTGGCTCAACACCTGGCATGACCCAATCATCGAAAAAGAAGCTGCTGCTTCCCTGTTTGATGCTGGAGCTCAGGTTGTATTCACCGGCGCGGATACCCCCGCCGTTGCTGATGTAGCTCAAGAAAAGGGCAAATGGGGCGTAACCTATGACTGGTATGGCTCCTGCAAGGTGGATGCTTGTCTCACCGCCCCCTACTGGGTTTGGGGACCCATCTATTCTTCCATCACCGAAAAAGTGATTGCTGGAACCTACGTCCCTGGTTGGGATTACTTCGATGCTGAAACCGGCGCTCTTGGCTTGTACGGCTTCATGGAAGGTCAGGAAATGCAGCCCGGCGTAAAGGACCTCG
>JAIFKY010000289.1 GCA_020049345.1 Anaerolinea sp. | reverse complement strand
TCGGAATAAAATCCAAAATGATTAAATGACGAAGCCCGACTCAACCGAGTCGGGCTTCTTGTTGTTTTGGATCAGATTAAGCGAGTATTTCTTAAGTCTAAATTTATGTAAGAAAAGAGAATTAACCACAGAGAGTACGGAGGTCACAGAGTTTTTTTATGGTTTTTCTCAGTGCTCTTTATGATCTCTGTGATAAAAGGATTTTAAGAAACTATTTCTAAGCGGATAGATTTACCTGGGGCAGTTTACTCATCGACTCTTTCACCGCCTCGGCAGGATATTCATAATCTTCCAAATTTCCATTGAGGTAGGATTCGTACGCCGCCATGTCAAAGTTGCCATGCCCTGAAAGATTGAACAAAATGACGCGTTTCTCGTCCTTGGCTTTTGCGTCCAATGCCTCATCAATTGCAGCGCGTATCGCATGTGCTGATTCGGGCGCTGGCACAATGCCTTCTGCTTTTGCAAATAATACGGCGGCTTCAAATGTCTCTTTTTGTTTGACCGCCACTGCGTCAATGTAGCCGGCATCATGCAAGGCGCTGATGCTGGGCGCCATTCCGTGATAGCGCAAACCGCCTGCATGAATGCCGGGCGGCATGAAATCATGACCCAGCGTGTGCATTTTAACAACGGGAGTCATCTTCGCGGTATCTCCATAGTCAAAGGTGTACACGCCTTTGGTTAATGTAGGTGTTGCAGTAGGTTCCACTCCAACCAGACGCGTGCGCTTGCCGTGCTTGAGATTTTCACGCAGGAATGGGTAGGCAATGCCCGCAAAGTTTGATCCGCCGCCCACGCAACCAATGACAACATCAGGATATTCATTTGCCAGATCCATTTGCTTCAAGGCTTCTTCACCGATGACGCTTTGGTGCAACAAAACGTGATTAAGCACCGAGCCTAACCCATATTTCTTTGCGCCATTGGATGCCACTGCCGCTTCGACTGCTTCGGAAATGGCAATGCCAAGCGATCCATTGCTGTTGGGCGTTTCTGCCAATACAGAGCGCCCATAGTTTGTTTGATCTGTGGGGCTGGCGTAGACGCGCGCGCCGTACGTTTCCATCAAATTGCGGCGATATGGTTTTTGCTGATAGGAAACCTTGACCATATAAACTTCAAGATCAAGCCCGAATACTCCGCAGGCAAAAGCCAGCGAAGAACCCCACTGACCAGCGCCGGTTTCTGTGGTCATTGCTTTTGTGCCGGCGATTTTGTTGTAGTACGCCTGCGGGATCGCAGTATTTGGCTTGTGACTTCCAGCAGGTGAAACGCCCTCGTTTTTATAATAAATATGCGCGGGTGTGCCAAGCGCCTTTTCCAGCCTGCGCGCGCGCAAAAGGGGCGTGGGGCGGTAGAGTTTATATATTTCGCGTACTTCCTCAGGGATTTCAATATAGCGTTCTGTGCTAATCTCCTGCATAATCAAATCCATTGGGAATAGCACAGATAAAAAGTCGGGGGTGACCGGCTCCATCGTGCCAGGGTGCAGAACCGGCGTCGGCGGAACCGGACTATCAGCATAAATGTTGTACCAGAATTTCGGCAGGTCAGATTCGTTTAATTGAAAGCGGGTTTGGTCAGACATGGGTTTCCTCCAAAAAATTATGGGATGAAGCGCGGCGCAGAATTCTGTTCTGCGGCATCGTTCTGATCTTCGATTACTTGCGCGGCGGGCAGGGAATTATCCGTGAGGGTCTCGACGGCGCGTTCCTGCACGTTTACTTCCTGCGGTTCTGTTTGAGGCATGGGATTCATATTTTCTCCTTTGGTTATGCCCCATCCTTTTTGAAGGGTGGGTGGGTTAAAAAAATACAGCATTCGTCCCAACTGGGACGAATGCTGTATTTACTTTGCATCCGCGGTGCCACCCAACTTAGGCTGACCAAATGGCATATAAGAAAAATTCCCGTTATGAGCAACGGGAAGCCAGCCTCACTTTATCAAGCACGACCAAAAGGTTTATGCTCTTGCTCTGTAACGGGAGCGTCCCGAAAAAGAATATTCAGGCAATTGCCTTTTCATCTTTCCAGCTCAAAGGACCATTCGGCTTTGTCGTTTCGGGCAGGTCTCTCACCGTGTTCTACCTGCTCTCTGAACCGTCGTACAAGCGTACTTTTCCTCGTCATCGCCTTATTTATTTTGGCTGATTATATGCAGAACGAATAAAATGTCAATAAAATCAATACCTTCGCCAAATTTCATAAACTTGGTTTTCGTGGGGCGGATTGCCATCCCGCGCTACAAAATAGGCAAGAATTTTTGCTAACCACAGAGGCACGGGCACAAATTGCGCTTTTTGGGATTCGTATCGCATCGGGATAAATCCCTTGCTCAGTACATAAAAGTCGGCTTTAGCCGACTAGCCCGAAGGGCTTCCACGAACTGAGGCAGGGCTTTAGCCCGCCGAATCAATCGTGTAAAAACCGCAATTTATGACCGCGTTCAGTATAACCACAGAGGCGCGGAGTTTTTTTAAGGTCCCTTCTCAACGTCGCCGTGTTTCAAAGCCTTTTTGGTTTCGGCTTGTCCGAGTTAGGGATTTACTGTATACTCGCTTCAAGAATTTATGAGGCAGGGTATGACCGAAAAGAAAATTGCTCCCAAAAAGACCGTAAAACGAACCGAAAGCGAACAGGATATTCGAGCAGGAGACCAGAGCATCGCCGTTGGTGGGGCTGTTACAGATAGCGCCATCATCCATGGGCAAACAATAGTCCTTGCTGATCGCTTCTGGCGCGACCTCAAGCCTGCTTTGCCAGCCGAAAAATTGCGCGAGGCTACAGCGGCTTACCTGGGGTATCTAACAGACCGACACTATTATCTCAGCCTGAAAGGCATGGGAATTTCTGATCGTGTTCCATTAAGGCTGAAACTTCTTGATCTGTACGTTCCGCTCAAAGCGCGTATGGAACTGCCTGAAGGAGACACCTGGAAACGCGATCTTAGCCTGGCGGGGCGTGACGTAACCAATGATGACCAGGAACTCTTACACTTCGGCGAGCCGGTTCCGCTTTTGAAAGTTTTACAAAAACATTCCGGTGTAATTGTGCTGGGCGATCCTGGAGCAGGCAAGACTACGTTTGTAAAATATCTGGCATTGCGCCTTGCGCGCGGCGAAGGGGTCAAGATTGGGCTTGACGATTATTTGCCAATCCTTCTGCCGTTGGCGGCATTTGCCAACGCGCTTCAAACCAGCGAGATTCGGCTTGATGATTTCATAGCGGACTATTTTGCCGGCATTGGCGCAGATTTACCTGTTGGTCCCATGCTGCGCGAGGCGTTGAAAGTAGGCCGCGCGCTGATTTTATTGGATGGGCTTGACGAAGTGCGCGATATTAATATGCGTAATACTGTTGTCGAGCGTGTGGTGGATTTCTTCGCATTCCATCGGCGTGAGGGCAATAAATTTGTGTTGACCAGCCGTGTGGTTGGGTATCGCTCGGTTCGCCCTTCTGCTGAAGACCTTGTTGAATGTACCATTGTTGATTTTGAAGAAGACGAGATTGAAGAATTCATCAAGTATTGGACAACGGCAATTGAAAAACAGGCGCAAGGGAACACGGCTGTAGCCCGCGCAGACGCAGAAACAGATCGCCGCGAACTGCTTGATTCCATTCAGCAGAATCCGGGCGTGCGGCAGTTGGCATCCACGCCTTTGCTTCTCACCATTCTTGCCCTGATGAAGCGGCAGGGGGTTTCACTCCCTGAGCGGCGGGTTCAACTTTATGATCAATATGTAAATACTCTGCTCTCAACCTGGAATCGCGCCCGCAGTCTCAGCGGACGCGCGCCCGGCCGTGATCTTGATGAACTTCAAACCGTTCGCATCCTTGCGCCGCTCGCGTTGTGGATGCACGAAGTAAGCCCCGGTGTGGGTTTGGTGGGGCGCGAAGATATGCGCCGTAAACTCGAAGAACTGTTTATGGAGCGCAGTGAGGCGTCGCCGCATCAGGCGGCTCGTCAATTTTTGACGGATGTGCGCGAACATGCGGCTCTTTTGCTGGAGCGCGGCCCCGGCGAATATGGATTCATTCACTTAACATTTGAGGAATATCTTGCGGCCGTTGCGCTTGCCTTGAAAGGTCAGGGCAATGCCGCGCCGATTATTGAAACATTATCCGCGCATGTGGGAGAGCAGGCTTGGCGTGAAGTGACTTTGCTGACCATTGGGTATCTTGGCATTCGACAGCAATTGCCCAGGGTTGCAGGCGAGGTGGTTGAATCCCTTGTTAATAATCAGCCGGGTCCTCCGGGAGAGGCTGTGGTGCTTGCCGGTGACGCAGTGCTGGATACATGGCCGGGGGGGGTATCTCTACAAAGCAAGGATTATGTGGTTCAGGCGCTGCAAACCACCATGCAGGATGGCGATATTCGCCCTGAGTTGAGGCGTCATGCGGGTTTACTGCTGGGCAGGCTTGGGTGGCGTCCTTCAGATCTTGATCGGTTTGCGGAAATCTCGTTGGGTGAGTATCAGGCTGGGGTTAAGAAAGATGCGAAGGAAATCCCGTACATGTATTTCATCGGGAAGTATCCCGTCACCAATATCCAATTTGCGCGTTTTGTCAAAGAGGATGGTTATCAAAAGCAGGAATATTGGAGCGCCGATGGCTGGGATTGGCGCACCGGAAAATTTGATTCGCGCACGCTGGAAGCCGTGGCTCAAGATTGGCTGGAGCATCGTCCGCTTGCAAAACGTAATATGCCATACTATTGGCACAGCATTGAACTGAGTAATCCGATTGTGCCGATTGTGGGCGTGAATTGGTTTGAAGCGGAAGCCTATTGCAACTGGCTTTCCAAAAAAATTGTGGCTGTGCCTGATGGGTATACCATTCGCCTGCCGCTTGATGGCGAGTGGGAACGCGCTTCGCGCGGCAGGGACGGACGCGAATACCCCTGGGGTGAAGGTTTTGATAAAGCCGCCGCCAACACATGGGATAGTGACTCAACGGGCACTGGTCTTGGCGGCACGACGGCGGTTTGTACTTTTTCGCAGGGCGTCAGCCCCGATGGAGCATGGGATATGAGCGGGAATGTTTGGGAGTGGACGCGCTCGTGGTACGATGAAGATAAGAAATATCGTGTTGTGCGCGGCGGCTCCTGGATCGGGTATCAGTGGTTTGCGCGTTCCTCATTTTGCAACTGGTCTATTCCGCTGATGTTTAATGATGACCTCGGTTTTCGAGTGGTGATTGCGCCGAAGGATTTGTAAGTTTTCAATCAAAATTGGAGGAACCATGGCAGAGAAAAATAAGAAAAAAGGTCTGAGCGCCGGTGACGGGAGTATTGTCATTGGTGGAAATGTGCAGGGCAGTAATGTGGTGATCGGCAGCCATAACACGGTTTCCAATCAAAATATTAATGTCGCGCCGCTCTTTCAAACCATTTATCATTTTGTAGACGCCCACCCAAAACTTCAGGCTGGAAAAAAGCAGGATGCAAAGGAAGAACTTAAAGAAATTGAAACTGCGCTCGAAGAGCCAAAGCCCGATGAGAACTTCATCACGCGGCGTTTTCGCAACCTTAACCGCATGGCGCCTGAAATCGTTGAAGTGGCTTTTGAAACTTTGAAAAATCCACTTGGCGGCGTGGCTGAGGTTATTAAACGGATTGCCAAAAAGATGGCTGAAGACGCAAGCGCATAAAAAAAGAAGGTTGCCGATCGGCAACCTTCTTTTTTATTATTATTTTTTTTCTTCTGAATTTTCAGGCTGTTCAGCCTGATCTTCTTTGGGTCCCAACCCGTCACGGAAATTCTTGATGCCGCGCCCAAGTTCTCCGGCGATCTTGCCGATGCGCCCGGGTCCAAACAAGAGGATAACGATAACAAGAATTATGATTAATTCTGTGGTGCCTAATTTGAACATTTCTAACTCCTTTTATGATATTAACTTCATCATACTACAAATTGCTTAAAATTTGTCTAAGAGAGAGTTTCTTAAATAGACCTCTTGCAAAAGTCTATTTTTGACCACAAAGGCACAAAGTCTCGAAGACTCAAAGGGAAAAACTTAGTGACTTAGTGTCTTGGTGACTTTGTGGTTTACAACGCTTTCCTTATGCAAGAGGTCCAATGCTTTTTACCACTGAGATCACGAAGATCACTGAGAAAAAACTACTAAAAATCTCTGTGACCTCAGTGTTCTCTGTGGTTAATGCTTTTTTCTCGTACAAACTTGGACTTAAGAAACGCTCTCTAAAGTTCTTTGCGTGAGAAGAAGCCTTCAATGAAGCGGATTGTGCGGCGCACAAAGGAGCGCAAACGAGCAAATAGGCGATATTGTTCGGGGTGGATGTGTTTCTTGGCGGGCAGTGGACCTGTCCATTCGACGACCATCGCGCCCCAGGTCAGACCTCCGCCAAAACCAACGAAGACGATCTTATCTTTGGGCTTGATCCGTCCATTTTGGATTGCCTCAACTGTGGCAATGGGAATGGAGGCGGTGGATGTGTTGCCGTAGCGTTCCACGTTGATTACAAATTTATCCAGCGGCATTTTGAGGTATCTTGCGGCGGTTTCAATGATGCGATAATTTGCCTGGTGCGGAACGATCCACTGGATGTCGTTGGTGGTCAGGTTTATTTTTTCCAGGGTTTCCACAACCGCTTTTCCCATTACGCGCGTGGCAAAGCGGAAAACTTCCTTTCCGTCCATTTGCATAAAGTGACTGCTTTCCCGCAGGGTGGCTTCTGTTGCGGGGTGGTGTGAACCGCCCGCGGGGATAATTAACGAGTTTGCGCCGGAGCCGTCTGAGTGCATGACCGAGGACATTATGCCGCCGGGTTCTTCGCTGGCTTGCAAAACGAATGCGCCTGCGCCATCTCCAAACAAAATGCAGGTGTTGCGATCTTTCCAGTTTACAAAACGCGAAAGAACTTCCGAGCCGACAATCAGCACATTTTTTACCGATCCGCTGCGGATGGCTTGCGCGCCCATGTTGGTTGCGAATATGAATCCGGTGCAGGCGGCTTGCAGGTCAAATGCGCCGGCTTTGGTGGCGCCAATTTGATCTTGAATAATACACGCTGTGGCAGGAAAAATATATTCAGGAGATGATGCCGTGCAGATGATTAAATCCAATTCGGTGGGGGCGAGGTTGGCAACCTGTAAGGCTCTGATTGCCGCTTCCACGCCCATGGTGGATGGAAAATCGGTTTCGCGGGCAATGTGACGCTCGCGAATTCCTGTGCGCTCCCGAATCCATTCATCATTGGTATCCACAAGTTTGGATATGTCTTCATTGGTCAGTATCGGTTCTGGAACGTACATGCCCCAGCCCGTAATATGCGCGAATGGCATTCTTTCTCCTTTATTCGTAGCGGCTGATGATCAAGGTGGCGTTGTGTCCGCCAAAACCAAACGAATTGGACATGATATTTCTAGGCTCGGCTTTGCGCGGCTGGTTGGGAACATAATCCAGGTCGCAGACGGGGTCGGGCGTTTCGTAGTTGATCGTGGGCGGCAATATGTTTTCCAGGATTGCCATGGAACAAAACACGGCTTCCAATGCGCCAGATGCGCCCAGCAAATGACCGGTCATTGATTTGGTGGACGAAACAGGAATTTTATAAGCCTGAGCGCCAAAGACGGTTTTGATTGCGTTGGTTTCGCTCTTGTCATTTAAATAGGTTGATGTGCCATGCGCATTGATGTAATCAATCTCTTCAAGACCAAGTCCCGCGTCTTTCATCGCAAGCCGCATCGAGTTGGCTGCGCCCGCGCCATCTTCCGCCGGAGCAGAAATATGATGCGCGTCGTCGGTTGTGCCGTAGCCTGTGAACTCGCACAGAATGTTCGCGCCGCGCGCCTGTGCGTATTCAAGCGACTCCAGAATTAAAATGCCCGCGCCTTCTGCCATGACAAATCCATCGCGATCTTTGTCAAATGGGCGCGAGGCTTTTTGCGGATCATCGTTGCGTGTGGATAAGGCGGTCATCACGTTCATGCCCGCCATGGCTATCGCGCTGACCGCCGCTTCTGATGCGCCGGCAATCATCACATCTGCCGCGCCGCGTCGGATCATTTCTGCGGCTTCGCCCAGCGCGTTTGTGCCGGAAGCGCAGGCGGTTGCCAGTGACATGTTGGGTCCGCGCGCGCCAACCCGAATGGCAATGTTGCCCGCCGCGCCGTCAGAGATCATCATCGGAATTAGAAAGGGGCTGACACGGTCAGGACCGCGCTGTTTCATCACTTCATATTGTTCGATCAACGTGATCACGCCGCCGATGCCTGATCCAATTAAAATGCCTACGCGGTCGCGGTTTGATTCGTCAATAAGCAAGCCTGATTGGGCAAGCGCTTCCAGCGCGGCGGCAGTTGCCAATTGTGTGAACCGATCCATTTTGCGGGCGTCGCGTGTGCCAAATAAAGCAACGGGGTCAAAGTCTTTTACTTCTGCGGCAAACCTGGTTTTGTGGGCGCTTGCATCAAACGCGGCAATGGGAGCCGCGCCAGATTTCCCAGCTAGTAAAGCCTGCCAGGTGTCTTTTACATTATTTCCGACCGGGCTTACACAGCCAAGTCCCGTTATAACTACACGTTTTCTCATTCGTGTTCTCCTTAAAATTAGTCTAACCATTACGCAGGTTATCATTGCGTTGTACTTGATAAAACCATCTGACAGGTTGCGTAAGGTAATTAATAAACAAAGGACAAGTATAAAACTTGTCCTCATTCTCATAATAACACTGGTAACTGCGGGAAGACACGCAAAAATCTACACTCTTTTTAGCGCGCTCCAGGCTTGTTGAATGTGCAATCGGTCATGTTCTGCAATGAAGCCGACAACTTCAAGAAAATTTGTGGGTCCAAAAATGGCGTGACGCGCTTTGCGTTCCCAATCTTTGGGCGTGATCTCTTTGAGCATGTCCAGCGTTTTGCGCCTTGCGTCGTTGAATTCCTTTAATGCCACTGCGCCATCTCCATGCAAAACATCCTCGTGACTCCAGACGCTTGTCTCGGGGCGCGGGATGAAAGGCTCGTTCTGTTCTTTGAATAATTCAATTTGCATCTGGTGGACTTCGCGTTCGGTGTCGCGCAGGTGACAAACAAGTTCGCTTAAATTCCAATCTTCCGGGGCTGGTTCATGCAGCCAGGCAGATGAGTTTAGCCCATGTAATAAACCGTTCAACACTGCGGGGGTGGCAGATAAAATTCCCAGCACGGCGTTAACTGATTTGAAGGATGGAACAAGGGATGCGGGATTAATGGACTCAAGCCACGGGCGTAGATCAGCCAGATTGCCGTGTCCATCCGCTTCGGGTCCAGACGGGGGGGCGGGGGCGTCATCCACGTGGTAGGTTGCCAGCCCAAGCATTTGCGCCGGACGAATATCGCGTTCCAGGTCATTTCCCACCATCAGCACGGGCCCGTCTGGAAATCCCATGCGCCCAAGAACTTCGGCGTAGTAGGCGGGGTGCGTTTTGGTAAAGTGAAAATGTTCGAAGGATGAGACGATTTCAAATTGTTCAGGATCGAAGCCGGCCCAGCGCAGGCGGTGATAGGTGGCTTTGCGCGGAAAAAACGGGTCGGTGGCGATGGCGATGCGATAGCCCTGTGAGAAGACCCAATCTACAAAGGGTTTGGCTTCGGGCTTGGTGGTGGTTACGCCGCTCAATGTTGGGAAAATATGATCGTAAAAATTTTCGATTGCGGGCGCAACTTTTTCGTAGGGCGTGTTGATTTTTGGGTAAAACGCCGCGTTGAATACCTGCTCCAGCGTTTGCGAAAAATCATCGCTTTCCATCATGCGTTTTGTGCCAGACATTAAGGCGTGGATCATGATCTCTGGCGCGACATGCGGCGCAAGTTCTTTTGCCAGCGCCTGAAAATAAGCGGGGATGAAGGAATCAATATTGGTGTTGAGCAGGGTGTCGTCAAGATCAAGCAGTAGGGTGAGTGTCATATTTTTTGACTCCCCCCGGAGTCAGGATTATTCTTTTATTTCAAATTTGAAGGGCAGGTCGTGACATTCTCCACAGCCGATTTGCGGCTCATTTACGTTGCGTTGTGTTTTTTCACAAAATGCGCTGACTTGTACGCGGCGTTGAAAGAATGTAAAAATGGAACGGCTGACCACAACTTTTAATTGCATGTGTTTGCACGAGTTGGCGCGGGCAATATCAGGGATAGGACAGGTCGCGCATAAGTCACGCGACCAATCCTGTCCATTTGCCTTTAGCAAACGACATTCTTCGATATTGCGACCACGAAAATAGTCACCGTGGAAGTGTGGACATTCGCGCCCGGCAGGGGTTTTCATGAGATGTGGGTTAGACGCGAGTGACGTATTCGCCTGTGCGTGTATCCACGCGGATGGTGTCGCCGACCACCACAAAGTTGGGGCATTGTACTTGCACGCCTGTTTCGGTGGTGACTTTTTTGGTGACGCCGGTGGCGGTATCGCCGCGAATAGCCATATCGGCTTGGACGACTTTCAAATCTACAGAGGTGGGCAGTTCAATGTCAATGGCTTCGCCTTTGTAGAAGGTGAGTTTTACTTCCATGCCTTCTTTTAGGAATTGAGCGCTGTCGCCCAGGGATTCTTTTTTGATGCCGGGCTGTTCAAATGTGACGTTGTCCATGAAGTAGTACAGGTCGCCGTCGCTGTACAGGTACGAAACGTTGGCAAAATCGAGGTTGACATCTTGCACAGACTGTCCGGAGCTGAATGTGCGTTCAATGGTGGAGCCGGTTAATAAATTACGGGCTTTGACTTTAATATTGGCGTTACCGCGCCCTGTTTTGTTGTGGCTGTAATCCAGCACCTTTAACAGATTACCATCCAGTTCAAATGTGACGCCCTTGCGAAGTTCATTTACATCTATCATGCTTGCACTTTCCTTATGGGTTTGTTTGATTTATTGAGCGGGCGGATTATACCAATGAGTTGCAGGTCATGGATAGGTTGTAATAGCCGATTTCATTTGTTGCTCAATTTCCCCGCTCCCATTTTGACCAAATACCCCACCGCAAGGCTTGCCGCGATTGCAGAGACAAAGCGCGGATTTGCATATTGATTGGCAAAAATCCCCGCCAACCCGCCGAGGAATATGATGAGCAGGAGGGTGATGACCAAAATCAAAATATCCTTGGCAATTTTGGGGCGTGGGTTTTCAGCTTGTTTGTGTTTCTTGAAAATGGAGGAGATGGCTATGGCAAGGCTGAAAAGAAGCATGGCTATGCCTAGCGCGGGAACGGTAGAAGGAAGAAACGGGCTTGCGCCAAGGATGGACAACAAGAGCAAGGCGGAAAAGATGAGGGCGTGTTTTTTGAGGAAGAGATGCATAGATAATTTTAGGTTGCTCTAAACAGGAAAGTAGGTACAGTGTCATAATCTGAATCGGCGACATTTTACTCATCTGCCATTGTGATCGGATTCAAGGTTGCAAGACACTGTAGATGGAAAATCAAACCGTCTTTCATAGTAACATAAGTTGTTTTTTTATTTCTCGATTCTTTTCTTAGATGAAATGCGTCCAGACGTTTTTTTTAACGACAAAGGGTGTTTTTCCTTTATCTCTTGTTTTTTATTGTCTTGCTGATCAATAATGGGCGGGCTGGCTTCCCAAGGGGAACTCGGAACTCGACCAGAAAACGGAAACGCCATGGACATAAACAAAGATAACGTGCCTAGAAATAATATGCTGATTTTCGATTTTGCATAGTGTCCCAACACCAAAGCCAAAGGCATACCGATCGAAGCGAACACCAATGTTGCCCTAAAAAATATTTTCCCTCCTCTTGTTTTCGGCGACATCAATTCGTTCCTTATAAAAACGGCAGTGGGCGTATCCCACATGGGAAGGGTTTGCGTATACAAAAAGGCAATAAGTATCAGCGCGTATATGACAAAAAAAGATTGGGGAAACAGGTAGCTAAAGCAACGGCTAGCACCCAAAGCAAGCATGGCAGAAAGGCTGGCTTGAAAGAAAAACTTTGCGTAGAAATTTGGTTTTCTAAAAACCCAGACAAAACTTAGAAAACCAAATATCCCAATCAGAATTGAAACCAACAAATACCAATCCGACCAATAAGGAAAAGTCCCAACAAAACTTATGAGCACAGCAAAAAACATTCCCCACACAACAATAAAGAGCGGAGGCATTTCCTGATATCCTATTTTTTTCAAATCGCTTTTACGACTCATTTTTTCCTTGTTTGAGAAGGTTGCCATAATAATATTCAGTCGTCGCCAGCGGGATGAAGGCAATCCAATCCGCCAGAGTGGAGCCAAGCAATGCCGCAGCCGGAATTGGCGGTTTTGTATGCTTGGCGAAGATGTTCGCTGATTTTTGGATAAAATCCACGACCACCCCAAAGTGTGACCTTAATGTGAAGTTTCAGAGTTGGGGTCGTCTGTCAGCAATTGAACTGCGTGGGGGAGAACCGGCAATAGCGTTTGTAAATTTTCCAAAGCCCCCTTTGGGCTGCCGGGCAAATTGATAATTAACGTTCGTCCGCGAATGCCAGCAACGGCGCGGGAGAGCATGGCGTGAGGGGTCTTCTTCAAACTTTCGGCGCGCATGGTTTCTGCCAGACCGGGCGCTTCACGTTGGATGACGGCACGCGTGGCTTCTGGGGTGACATCGCGCAAGGCAAAGCCGGTGCCGCCGGTGGTGAGGATCACATCCACTGCGCGGCTGTCTGCCCACTCGATCAATGCGGCGCGGATGGCGGTTTCGTCGTCGGGAAGAATCTGTTGTTTGACGATTGACCAGCCTTGGGCGTGGATCAACTCCGCGAGGGCAGGTCCAGAAGCATCGGCGCGTTCCCCGCTCGCCGAGCGATCAGAAAGAGTCAGAATCCCAAATCGAATGGTCATCAAAATTCTTTTCCCATAATGCGGACTTCATTCATTTCAAACCAGCCGCGCTTTTCATAGAATTGAATGGCGTGTTCGTTATCTTCCAGAACCAGCAAATAACATTTCAGACAGCCCTTTGCTTGCAACCGCTTTTCAACTTCATTCATCAACAATGCGCCAACCCCCTGCTCGCGGACAGTTTTATGAACTGCAAGATGGTAGATAATTCCACGGCGTCCATCGTACCCGCCAATGACGGTGCCGATGATTTCTTCATTCAGTTCAGC
>JAIFKY010000174.1 GCA_020049345.1 Anaerolinea sp. | reverse complement strand
GTTCCCGTACTTTCATTCGTACAGGAATTCACCCCTGTCAAAATTGGCTTTGAGTTGTATTTTATCTCCGGTTATAGCGGATATTTTATGCTGGGTTATCTGTTGGGAAAGTTTCAATATACCCGCGCCCACTTATATGGTTTGGTATTTTTATTTTTGATATTGTCCATTGCAACTGCCGTGTTGCACACCCGTTTCAACTCGGAATATTTTGTCGGTTATTTGAGCGTGAATATTGTATTGATGACCGCCTCTGCTTTTATTTTGCTTCGTGAAATTCAAATTGGCGATCGCCTGAATCAGTTCCTTGTCCCGCTTAGCCGCGCCAGTTTTGGAATTTATCTCGCGCATGTTATTGTGCTTGCCGAACTTGAAAAATTATCTTTTATTCACGGCTGGTTCTCGGCAGGCTCATCTGTGTACATGATTCCCTTGCTTGGTTTGTTGGGCTTTTTGGTCTCTTTCGTTATTGTGGCGGTTATTCAGAAAATTCCAGTATTACGCTGGATTGTGCCGTAAAGAAATTATTAAACACAAAAGACGCAATGAGACACAAAGGAAATTCTTTTGGATTTACCCTTTGTGCCTGTTGCGTCTTTTGTACTTGAAGAATTTTTGTAGAACGTTCTTACAACGCCCAGGTCAGCATTAAACCCAAAATAGCGATCAGCAGCCCCAGGTGCAGGAATAGATTGCTTGTTGCCAGAAAATTTCCGGGGAGAATAAACTGAATCAAAAAATTAATCAAAATCAGGATAAGTCCGATGATTGGGAGCAGTCCTTTTCGATGCGCCAAAAACTCAGATATGTGATCCAATAACTTTGACATTATTCTTCCTCCTGATCAACTTCTTCTTCAAAATCACCCAACGATCCTTTTGGCTCAATGGGTTGCGCGTGCCATGGCGAAAATTGGGCTAAAAGCCTGCCGGGGATGCGCCCCTGCATGACCATGCCGCCGCGCTCATGTTCCACGCGTTCCACCTGTCCCAACTCATGAAACAGAGAAATCAACGCGCCTTGTTTGTACGGCAGCCGCACGTGGATCGGGCTGTATGATTCAAACAATTCTTCCCGAATCAAATGCAGCAAGTCTTTAATTCCCGTTCCTTCAATTGCCGAAATTGAAATGGATTTTGGAAAGTCTTTCAAGACTTCGCGCGCATTTTCGGGGTTATGTAAAAGGTCGGCCTTATTCAACGCCGTAATCATGGGAATATGACTCGCGTCAATTTCAGCCAAAGTTTCCTGCACAGCCTGAAATTGATTGAGCGCGTTGGGGTGCGAAATATCAACAACATGCAAAAGCAGGTCTGCTTCTGCAATTTCCTCCAGCGTGGCATGAAAAGCCGCAATCAGCGCGGTCGGAAGTTTTTGGATGAAGCCCACTGTGTCGGTGAACAAAGCCAGGTCGTCGCCGGGCAATTGCACGCGGCGGGTGGTTGGGTCAAGCGTGGCGAATAACTGGTCGGCGACATACACCTCGGATTTTGCAATCCGATTCAACAGGGTGGATTTTCCGGCATTCGTGTATCCAACCAGGGCAACGGTTGGAATACGCGAGCGTTTACGTTGAGCGCGGTAGCGTGTGCGGTGCGCCTCCACTTTTTCCAGTTCGCGTTTGATGTGGGTAATGCGTTTGCGGATGGCGCGTTTGTCCACTTCCAATTGTGTTTCGCCGGGTCCGCGCAAGCCCACGCCGCCAGTTGATCCAGCACGACCACCACCGCCACCCGCCTGTCTTTCAAGGTGAGTCCAGGCGCGCGTCAGGCGCGGCAGGTTGTATTCATATTGCGCCAGTTCCACTTGCAACATGCCTTCGCTGGTGTGTGCGTGCTGGGCAAAAATATCCAAAATGAGCGCGGTGCGGTCAATTAAGCGGATGGTGTTGCCGAGCGCTTTTTGCAATTCGCGTTGATGGCGCGGAGAAAGTTCATCGTCGAAGATGACCACGTCGGCCAGGGTTTCCTCGGCCAGCGCAATTAATTCCTCCACTTTGCCGGGCCCGATGTAGGTGACGGTATGCGGACGGTCTAATTTTTGAGTGAGTTCGCCGACCACATCCACGCCTGCGGTGTCGGCAAGCAGGGCCAGTTCTGCAAGTGAATCTTCAAGCGAGAGGAGTTGTTTATTTCCACGAATTTCAACGCCAACGAGAAAGGCGCGTTCACGCGGAGGGGTTGTTGGTTGGGGGATTTTCTTTGTCACTGGTGTCCGTTTCTATTTCTTTTTTTGTCTGTTCGAAGCGCCCAAAAAATTTTGTGATAAGCGGGTCGGTTGCTTCGGTTCGTGTAGGGAATAGGATGTGAAAAGTTGAGCCTTTTAATTTTACTTCGTCATAACCTTCTGATTCAACCCATATTGTGCCGCCATGCGCTTCGATGATGCCGCGCGTAATGGGCAGCCCCAGTCCGGGACCGCCGCCTTTGAATTTGGTCTTGCCGCTGGAGTGTAGGTCGGTTCTGCCAAGTTGACCGAATTTCTCGAAAATTGTGGCTTGATGCTCCAACGATATTCCAATGCCGGTATCGGTGATTGTAATCTCAATGAAACCGGGCAGCATCCGCCCGTTAATGGTGATCGTGCCTCCGTCGGGCGTGTATTTGATCGCATTTGCCGCGACATTATTCAATGCCTGATAGAGCCGCTCCGAGTCGCCGTAGATCATCATGTCGCTTCCGTCAAATTGGTTGATGACCAGCGTTTGTTTGCGGCCAGAGACGGCTTTTTTTAGTTCATTGCTCAACAGGTTCAATAAATGGCTGATCCACACGGGTTGAAAATTGAGCGTCAGTAAATGATTGTCAATTAATGAAACATCAATCATGTCGTCAATAATCTGGCGCAGGCGCAGGATGCCCGTATTGACGCCTTTGAGCAGGCTGTTAATTGGAGATTGGTCTGCCTGTTCCATCATATCCACCATCATGGTGGTGTAGCCTTCGATCAGGGTCAGCGGTGTTTTTAGTTCGTGCGCGGCAACTGAAATGAAACTTGATTTGTTGTGATCGAGTTCCTGAAGTTTTTCCTGGGTCTTGTTCAACTCGCTGGAGATGTGGGCCACGCGCGTTTCCATTTCGTAGCGGACGACAACGCTCAGGCTGTGGGTGAAAATTGGGACGACCGCCGCCAGTAATTCCAGCGCATCTTTTTCACTTAAGTTTTCCCGCGCCACTTCGATGGTTAGCGATGCCATGCGGTTGATGACAAACGAGACATCGTAATCGCCTTCCTCCAGGTTGGTTTCGGTCGGCGAGTGCCCCCAGTCGTAAAGGATTGGGTCCAGCCAGGCGGTATCGCCTGTTATGACAGTTTGCTCGATCAGATCGTAAAAACGTTCCAGTTGTTCCACAAAGCCAACGCGCACGCCTTCGCCGCGCGCCAATTCGCGCGAGATGCGTTCCATCCATTGTGTGCGGATCTGTTGCAGAGAGTCTTGGATTGCCATTTGTTTTAGTTTACGCCTTGTTTGAACTTTTGACCATATTGTTGGCGAGTTGTCGGGCGGGTTTGTAACCCGCCAAATCTATTTTGGGAAATGTCAGGCTGCAAGCCTGACCTACTTTGTTTGTTCCATAATCCAATTAAGAAGCGTATCACCGACGGCTTGCAAAGATTCGGCTGAGACTTTATCAGGGGTGTCTTGCGTGGTGTGCCAGTAGGGGTAGTCAAAATCAATCAGGTCTACGGCGGGGATGCCTGCTTCAAGGAATGGAGTGTGATCATCTTCCATGCTGAATTTTTCCTGGTTGATGAATTGTTTGCCGTAGCCAAGTTTTTCAGCCGTTGACCAAATTTCGGTGCGGATGGTGACGTTGGAATTTTGCTCAAGGTAGATATTCAAATCTGCGTCGCCGATCATATCCACGATGATCACCGCCTGCGGTTGGACGGGAATTTCTTCAACGAAGGCGCGCGAACCCAATATCCAATCCCAGCCTTCAATGCGTCCGTTGTCTTCCGCGTCGAAGAAGACCAGCCAAACGGGTACGCTGTTATCGGGCAGGGAACGCGCCAGTTCAAGCAGAACCGCTACGCCCGATGCGCCGTCATTTGCACCAGCGACAGGCTCATTGCGTTTGGTCGTGTCTGGATCGTTGTCGGCGATCATGCGCGTGTCGTAATGCGCGCCGAGGATGATCTGTGGCGGCTCGGTGTTTCTTTTGGCGATGATGTTGTAAATGGGATGTCCCATGCGTTCTGTTTGTTGAATTTCGACCATCCAGCCGGCAGATTCCAATTCTGTGCGCATCCATTCGCGTATTTGGGCATGTCCCTGCGACCCGGGGATTCGCGCCCCGAAGGTGACTTGCGTTTGCACATCTGCATAGGCGTGGGAACTGTCGAAGGAAGCCGAATCAGGCTTACGGTTTAGGAAGGATGCGGCATACAATCCGAGGACAAGAATTAGCAGGCTGCCAATCAATGTTAAATAAATGGAGACAGCCCGTTTAGTCATTCTGCTCCAAATAATTTTCGAGTGTGATCGAGGCGCGGTCTGCATACAGTTGACCGCGTTCACGTTTGCCTATTTTCTTTTCGAGCGTCAGCGCGGGTAGAATTCCGAAGTTGGCTTTCATGGGTTGAAAGTCTTTGAGGCTGGCGTTGGTGATGTAGTGACAAAGCGCGCCAAGCATGGTTTCGTTTGGCAGGGTCAGCAGTCCTTTTCCGCCAATCATGCGCGCGGCGTTGATTCCTGCCAGCAGACCGGTGGCGATGTTGCCCATGTAGCCCTCAACGCCTGTGATCTGCCCCGCGAAGAAAAGATCATCGCGGGTGATGTGTTGCAGGGTGGGGCGCAGAAGTTTTGGCGATGCGATAAAAGTGTTGCGGTGCATTTGACCAAAGCGTTCGAACTCGGCTTTTTCCAAACCTGGGATCATGCCCAGGACTCTTTTTTGTTCGGAGAATTTTAGGTTGGTTTGAAAGCCAACAAGGTTGTAAAGACTGCCCGCGAGGTTGTCCTGGCGAAGTTGTACAATGGCGTATGGTCGTTTGCCTGTGCGCGGGTCGCGCAGTCCAACGGGACGCATGGGTCCGAAGGCGAGTGAATCGGTTCCGCGCTCGGCGATGACTTCAACGGGCAGGCAGCCTTCAAAGAATTGCCCCGCTTTCACGCCCGCGCGGATTGCGTCTTCAAAGGATCGCAATTCGATTCGCTCTGCGCTTTGCAGGGCGTGGACGAATGCGTAGTATTCGTCTTTTGTGAAGGGGCAGTTGATGTAGTCGCCTTCGTCTTGATCGCCTTTGCCATAGCGTGAGGCGCGAAAGGCAATTTCCATGTTGATTGATTCGGCGTGGACAATGGGCGCGATGGCGTCGAAAAAGAAAAGATGATCTTCGCCGCTGAGGCTGGCAATGGATTTTGAAAGCCGTTCTGAGGTAAGCGGTCCGCTGGCGATGATGACCGGCGTTTGCGGAATTTCGGTTACTTCCTCGCGGATGATTTCGATGTTTGGGTGGTTTTGAATTTTTTCGGTTACCAAACGCGCGAAGGCTTCGCGGTCAACTGCCAGCGCCGCGCCTGCGGGCAGCGCCGAGGCTTCGGCGCATTCGAGCAGCATGGAGTTTAGATGCCTGAGTTCGTTTTTCAATACGCCAGAGGCGCGGTCGGGCAGGTTTGATCCAAGCGAGTTTGAGCAAACCAGTTCGGCGAGATCGCCGCTGAGGTGCGCGCCGGTTGGGGTGGAGGGGCGCATTTCGTACAGTTTTACTTCGAGTCCGCTTTGGGCAGCCTGCCAGGCGGCTTCACTGCCAGCAAGTCCGCCGCCGATGATGGTGATTTTTGTCATTTAAGTATTTTACCATTTGGAGGGTAAAGTATAATTTACCAAACCAAAACGGAGCATCTATGCGTGGGCTTGCTAAAAGATTTATCCAAAAGAGCATTAACCACAGAGAACACAGATAGGACTTACGTAAAACCCCAAGAACCAGCCGCAGATTTCGCCAATTTGCGCGAATTTCCAAAAAATTAGCGATAATTCGTGTAATTCGCGGCTAAAAATTTCGTCTTGCGTAAGTCCTTTAAGAAATACTTTAAGGAGATACCCCATGACTATGAATAGAACCAAAAGCGTAAAAATTCTTGTCTGCGATGTGCTTGCAATTATGCCCAAGCCGTACGGCGAGGATATTATTTTGGATGTTTGTATGGCAATTGAGCATAATCCTGAATGGCGCAGACGGTATGATGAACTGTGCGATGATCTGCGTGATGCGGTGGTCAACCCCGCGATTAGTCAATACGTAAAAGAAGAAACAGGCTTAAGCAACTTGCGTGAAGTTTCGACCAAGGGAAAAAGCCATATTATCAGGACATACACAAAACTTGTTCCGACGGGAAAAGTGTAGCCTGATTTCTCTTGTATAATGCCTTCCATGAATAAATCCTCTTTTTCCTATCTCAACCCTAAATGTGAAGCCCGTGATCATGCCGAAGGCGGGTGCGGAGTATTTGCCACCGACGGCATTGCCAAAGGCGAACTCGTCTCGCTCTGGGGCGGACGCATCACCCGCAAGGATGCGCTCGACCCATCCATGCCGCGTTTTACACAGCGCGTACTTCAAATGGACGAGGATTTGTATCTACTCACCGCCGAAGAGCCTGAACCGAATGATTGCTTCAACCATTCCTGCGATCCAAATTTGGGATTTTTCGGCCAAATTGGGTTGGTTGCCTTGCGCGATATAAAAGCAGGCGAAGAAGTGATGTTCGATTACGCCATGTCTGACGGCGGCCCCTACGATGAATTTGAATGTTATTGTGGTTCTCCAGATTGCCGTAAAAAAGTCACTGGCAACGACTGGAAACTTCCTGAATTATGGGAAAAGTACAAAGGGTATTTTTCACCCTACCTTGCGCGGCGGATTGAAGCCCTGCGGTCCAATACTTAGCAATCGAATGAAATATTTACTCGGTGAAAAACTAAATATCGACTGGAAAGTTGCAACCGTCACCATCGTCAGCACATTGCTATTGCTCGTTGATCATTATTATGTGTTTACCAACCATAAATATTGGGATCGCTTAATTTTCTACTTCGTCATTCCGCTTTTGCTGATCTTGATCTTGTTTCGTGAAAACCCAAAAGAATACGGCTTCTCTTTTGGCGATTGGAAATTGGGGGTGATTTATACCGCGCTGGGCATTCTTATCATTGCTCCCATCATTTATTATTTGGGACACGGCAACGCAGCCATGAAGATTTATTACGGCAGTCTTTTGCCCGGCTTGCCCTGGACAACCTTTGTCGATTTAATCGGTTGGGAATTTTTCTTTCGCGGTTGGATTTTATTTACATACGCGCGTAAATTTGGGCATGACGCATTATGGTTGCAGGCTGTTCCATTTGCGCTGGCGCACATCAGCAAGCCGGATGTTGAAACGCTCTCCACCATCTTTGGCGGATTTGCTTTCGGCTGGGTGGCGTATCGCACAAAATCCTTTTTTTGGCCGTTCCTCATTCATTGGTTTATTGCCACATTTATAATTATCGTTGCCGCTGGTGTGATATGACAAAATATACAGTTCGTCCCGCATTTGAATCAGAGTCGGTTCAAATTAAAGAGCTTATTAATATAGTTGGGATCAATCCCACCGGGCTGGATTGGAAGCGTTTTATCGTGGCGGTAAATGCCGAGGGGCAGGTAATTGCCTGCGGGCAGATCAAACCTCACGGGGTGGAAATCCGCGAACTTGCATCCATTGCAACCCATCCTAAATATCGCGGGCTTGGCCTTGCGCGCGCTGTGATCGAAACCCTGCTGCGCAAAAACCCAAGACCCTTGTATTTAATGTGCATTTCACACAACGGTCCCATGTATGAAAAATTTGGCTTTCAAGCGCTTGCAGAAAAACAAATGCCGCGTTATTTTGCGCGCATAAAAAAACTATTTAATGCCACCGCGGCGTTTAGAAAATCAACCGGAGAATTACTGGTGATGAAGTTGGAGTAAAATCATTCACATGAAGAACGCTTTATATGTTTTACTCGGAGTGTTGGCTGGTTTGGTGTTCGCAGGCGCGCTTGTTTATGTTTCAGGAAAATCACAGGGCGAGCCAATTGTCTTACAGCCTGCGCCCACCAAAGCGCCAGTTGCAGTGCATGTCGTTGGCGCGGTGCCGCGTCCGGGCTTGTACGAGTTTGCAGAAGGCGCGCGCGTGCAGGATGGGATCGACGCCGCGGGCGGGTTGCTTGCCGAAGCAAATGTAAACGCAATCAACCTTGCCGCATTGCTTGAAGATGGTCAACAGTTGGTTATTCCGTACAAAGACGGCAGCGGAGTATCTGCGGTGGAAAGCAGTACCAGCGACGCCGTGGAACTTCCTTCCGCCGCCACTGAAGCGCCAGTTACCGGAAACTCCACCACGAACTCCAACGCAGACCTCGTCAATATTAACACCGCCTCACTCGAAGAACTTATTGCGCTTCCCGGTATTGGACCAACCACCGCGCAAAAAATAATTGACTATCGTAATGCCAACGGCGCATTCTCAACCATTGAAGATATTACAAATGTTTCGGGCATTGGTCCAACCACTTTTGAAGAGTTAAAGGATTTGATTACAACATAATGCCAGCCTTCGATCATTTTGCCGCCATTGCCCCCTTGTATGCCCGAGTAACCTATTCCAAAGCCGGTCTTCTGCGTGAAATTGCCAGCTTGCCCGTTCATGGCCGCCTGTTGGATGTGGGCGGCGGCACAGGCCGAGTCTCATCTGCCATTCGCGATCTTGTCGATCAAGTGATCATTGCTGATGTTTCCTTTGGGATGCTGGATAAAGCGGATCGATCCTCGCTCAAACCTGTGTGCGGCGGTTCTGAGACATTACCCTTCGCTGATGATTCTTTCGATCGCGTCATCATGGTGGATGCCTTGCACCATGTCATTCATCACGCCAACAGCGCCCGCGAAATGTTCCGCGTGCTAAAGCCTGGCGGAACGCTTGTCATCGAAGAACCAGATATCCGCACCTTTGGCGTGAAATTGATTGCCCTCGCTGAAAAATTGCTGTTGATGCGAAGCCACTTTCTCAAACCCGATCAAATTGCAAAATTATTTCCCGATGGGGAGATAAGTATTCGAGCAGAAGATGGTACTGCGTGGGTGATTGTAAGAAAGTAAGAAGTGAGAAATAAAAAAAGCGGATCACGTTTGAGCGTGATCCGCTTTTTTTATTTGCCCGAAAACACGTGCCTGCCAATGACCAGCCTTAGAATTTCGCTTGTGCCTTCGCCGATGGTCATTAGCCGCGCATCGCGGTACATTCTTTCCACCGGGTAGGCGCGGCTGTATCCGTTTCCACCGTGAATTTGGATGGCGTCGTAGCAAGTCCGTTCTGCCATTTCAGAGGCGTAGAGTTTTGCCATCGCCGCTTCCTTGCTGAATGGACGCCCCTGATCCTTCAGCCATGCGGCTTTGTAAAGCAGGTTGCGCGCCAGTTCAATTTCAAGCGCCATGTTTGCCAGTTTGAATTGTATGGCTTGAAAGTCGCCAATGGATTGGCCAAATGCCTTGCGTTCATGAGCGTACTTCACCGCCTCTTCGAGAGCCGCTTGTGCCAAGCCGACCGAGATTGAGCCAATGATGATCCGTCCCGAGTCGAGGGTGGCGAGGGTTTGTTGTAAACCGCGCCCTTCCACGCCAACCAGGTTTCCGAGCGGTACGCGCACGTTATCGTATGTCATGCCGTAAGCGGGGGAGCCGCGCAAGCCCATCTTTTTTTCGGGAGGGCTGATCGTCAGTCCTTTCGCGTCTGTCGGCACGAGGATCATGCTCAGCGACTTTGATCCGCCCTGTGGGTCGGTGCGGACTAATGTGATGATGTATTCTGCAATGCCGGCATTGGTACACCACATTTTCGCGCCGTTGATCACCCATTCATCGCCTTGCTTTTCGGCTCTGGTGGTCACGCCGCCTTGAATGTCAGAGCCGGCGTCGGGTTCTGTCAACGCCAGCGAGCCGAGTTTGTTTTTGCCTTCAGAAACGAGGGGCAGCCATTTCTTTTTCAACTCGTCTGTGCCATAGAGCGCGATGGGCGCGGTGCCAAGCCCATTGTGGGCGGTGAACGATAATGCGGTCGATCCACAGCCCCAGCCTATTTCTTCCAGCGCGATGACGCATGAGATCATATCTACATTTGAGCCGCCGTATTCTTCGGGGATGTTTAAGCCGAGCAATCCAACAGGTCCGCCTTTGCGGACTGCATCCCAGTTGAATTCTTCATTTTCGTCCACTTCACGCGCTTTGGGTTTGACAACCTCTTTTGAAAATTCGTGGACAGATTTTTTCCATGCTTTTTGTTCATCGCTTAGATCAAAATTCATTTTCACTCCCGTGCTTTTCTAAATTGTAATTACCTTTGCGGCTTTGGTTTGCGCTTCGATAATATCTGTCATGCCGCCGACAATGCCAACTTGTGTCTGGTCGCTCAGACCGTAAAAATCAAGGCAGGTGGAGCAAAGAATCAGGCGCACGCCTTTTGCTTCCAATGTTTTTAGCTGTTCCAACATGGGCGATCCGGTGACGGTTAACTTTACGCCATCGGCATAAAAGCAAATGGCGGCTGGCAGATGCGTGTTTTGCAAAAGCAATTCAAAATATTTGGCGGCTAATTTATGTTGCAAGGCAAGGTCTGCTTTGCCCATTCCATTGTTTGTAACGAGAATGACGGTGTCTTTCATGTTTGCTCCTTAATCTTGTGTTTGGTTTTCATATTCTTCCAGCAAGTTCCGCGCTTTTTGGGCGTTTATTTTTTCGACAAAAATCTGAACCCTGCCAAATGTTACGGGAATTACATCTGACGAGGTCGCTTCTTCAAATAATTCCACTTCGATTTCGTTGGTTTGAAGGTAGAGTTTTAATAACTCGGCTTCCATTTGACCGAGTACTTCGGTGAGTAATTCATATTTTAGGTCGTCCATTATGCCCTCCAGCAAATGATGAACAGGATCGTCCAGAGCGTGCTGACGATCAATTGCCGCACCCCAATGCGCGTGGGTTTCCACCCGATGGATGGGTGGGTGATGCCCCAAAGTGTTTCAATCCATTGTAATAGAAAAGGGACAAAGATCAACTGCTGAATGAGATTTGCCCAGCCCAACATCAGCGCGGCAAACAGGTTGAAGGATGTATAAATGAGCGCCCGTTTGCCCATTCTCCACAATTCACTGTTTTCAGGTTGATTTTTTAATTCGCGTTGCTCCAGCCTGAGATATGCGTAGACAATGCTTGCGGCAGATTGCAGCCATGTCCACGCCCAAAGCCACCATCCAAGCGGATTGTACCCGCCCAGCGCAACCCAATACGCGGCTGGCGCGGCAAGAGATAGGATGCCCGTGGCGATGACTTCGATGCCGGCTTGTTTTCGTTCGGCGCGCTGGCTGACAAGCCATAGATGCCATGCAAAGACTGGCGCGGCTGGAATTGCCAGATATAGCACGTAACTAAATCCTTGCCAGATGAGCGCGATCAATGCCAGGGCTGTGATACTGCCGTAGATCAGCAACCAGAAGCGGGCGGGGGCGAGATCGCTTTTTGGGCGTCTGCCAGAGATCGCTTTGATAAAAACTGTCATCGGTTGGCGAATCATAAATGCCGACATCGCCGCAATGGTGAGGCTGAGGGTGGCGTAATTGAAATTCCCGCCTGCGAAAATTCCCGCAAGCAGCGGGCTGAGGATGAAAACCCATGAGCCGTGATCCTGCGGGATGGCGATTTGTTTTTTGAAGTTTTGTTTCATGGCGATAAGCATACAAGGAAACCAGCCTGCGCGCAAGGTTGTTATAATGTGGACAAATTATTTCAAGGAGAAGTTTGTATGTCATCAAAGAAAAAAGCAAAAAAAGTAGATGCTCAAAAAAATGAGAAGATGATTCAATATGTTGCGATTGGCATGATCCTGATTGTGGTTGCGATTGTTGCCTGGCCGTATATTGCCAAGTTAATGCCCCAAAAAGCGGAGGTCGCCAATTCTGCAAGTTCTGGAAGCGTTGGCGATGTTGGAAGTGGAACCGCGTGCGCGGCGTTTGATTCGATTGCGGCGGCGGAACAATATAATGAGGCTCCGCCCATGAAGGTTGATCAGGCGAAGCAATATTTTGCGACATTCAAAATGGCGAAGGGCGGCGAATTTATTGTTGAGTTGTACCCTGCCAAAGCGCCAATCACGGTCAATAGTTTTGTGTTTCTGGCTTGCAAAAACTTTTTCGACGGCGTGACCTTCCACCGTGTGCTGGATGGTTTTATGGCGCAAGGCGGCGACCCAACTGGTTCCGGCTCAGGCGGTCCTGGCTATGAATTTGTAAATGAAAATAGTGATCTGACTTTTGATAAAGACGGCGTTGTGGCAATGGCTAACGCGGGTCCCGATACAAATGGCAGTCAGTTTTTCATTACGTATGGCGCGCAGGAATTTTTGAACGGCGGCTATACTATTTTTGGTCAGGTGGTTGAAGGAATGGATGTGGTGAATTCAATTACCCGCCGTGATCCACAGCAAAACCCTGCCTTTGAAGGCGATGTAATTGCCACAGTTACGATTACTGAAAAATAAAGATAAAGAAGGCTCTCCCGTTTCTAGCGGGGTGAATTTGCAAATAGCGAAATCTTTGCCGCGAATGGCGCGGATTTTCGCAGATTGATTTGAAAATTCGCGTGAATTAGCGAAATTAGCGGCAAAACTTTTTTGTTGATGGTGATTTTCCCGTTAAAAGCGGTAGAGCCATAAAGAATAAATGATGAAGTGAAGAAGGATGAAGCCGCACGCTTCATCCTTCTTCGTGCTTAATAGGATCGTATGATTTTTGGGGGTCTTTCGATTTTCGATGGGCGTTGTAAAAGTTTTCGGGGTCAGCCAAAAACGCGCCAAGACAGGCTTCTGTGCAGAAGTAAATGGTTCGTCCGCGATATTGAGCGCGTGGGAAATATTGCGGGTCTGTGTTGTACAAGACGCGCCTGCATACGGTTGCAAATTTACGCGGAGGGGTGTTTTCTTTAGCGGCAGGCATAATGCGAATGTCTTTTGAAAATCTCTGTGATAAAAATCTTTGCGGTTTGCGTAGTTAAAATTTCGAATCAACTTTCAACTTGTAATTTTCCAACAATCTTCACGCAGGGTCGCGTGAAAACATCTTCGGCGTGCGGGGCTTCTTCCAGTTCGGTGGATAAATCTTGCCCGGGAAAATGCTGGGCTTCGTGCATGTCTCCGCGCCATTTTGGGCAATCGGTTACGTCGTACACAATGCCGTTGTA
>JAIFKY010000291.1 GCA_020049345.1 Anaerolinea sp. | reverse complement strand
CTAATTGTAGATTTTAACCACCGCTTTCAATATTGAAATCTTACCCATTTCACATTGACGGTTTATAGTCAGACAGGTATAATCTTTTTTCGGCATTATTTCAACTAGCAGGAGTATAATTATGACAACACCCGACAGCGCGCCAGCCGTTGCGCTTGAACCAAAAACGAAACTTAGCGGCAAAATTTTGAAGACCACACTAGCGGGGGCGCTTGTGGACATCGGACAAAGTGTTCCCGGTGTGATCCACATATCACAATTACAACAAGATGCAGTTAACAAAGTAGAAGATGTTGTGAAGGAAGGCCAGACTGTAGAAGTTTGGGTACGTCGCGTGAAGAAAGACCGAATCGAATTAACCATGATCGAACCACTCGGTTTTGAGTGGAAAGAGATTGTGCCTGATATGATCGTAAAAGGCAAAGTTGTTCGTATCGAAACCTATGGCGCCTTTGTGGATTTCGGCGCAGAACGTCCCGGTCTCATTCATGTTAGCGAACTCACCCGCGGGTACGTCAAGACCGCCAGTGAAATCGTCAAGGAAGGCGAAGAGATCGAAGCCAAAGTATTGGATGTCGATCGCCGCAAACGTCAGATTCGCTTGAGCATGAAAGCGCTCCAGCCTGAGGTTGTGGAAGAAGCCAAGCCCGAGCGTGAAAACCGCACAAGAACCGCAGGTAGCGGCGACAAACGCAAGCCCAAAGGCAAAAAGGAAGATGATTTCCGAATGGAAGTGGAAGTCTCGAACGAGCCACAGTTTACTGCAATGCAGATGGCATGGCAGGCGGCACTCGAACGATCCAAGGGTCGGGGCAAGGTTCGCCCTAAATCCTACAAGACAGCCACGGAAGAACAGGAAAAAATGTTCAACCGCACACTTGAAAAACGAGTACCCACTGGCGGATAAAGCCAATCAAAAAAGAACAGGTTTATGCCTGTTCTTTTTTGATTCCAAATATGTCATTGCGAGGCGCTCTCCCTGGCACCGCCCGCCAGGGCAGGTGTGTTTTTAGCCGAAGCAATCTCCCAACAACAAGGAGGTTGCTTTGTCGGGAAGATCAAGAGCCCTCCTCGCAACGACATTTACACTTTATTTGATTCACTCTTCAAATACGCTTCCATAAAACTGTTCAGGTCGCCATCCAGCACAGACTGGGAATTACCGGTTTCATGATCAGTGCGATGATCCTTGACCATCTGATACGGATGCAAAACATACGAGCGAATCTGACTGCCCCACTCGGCTTTGGTATATTCGCCGCGCAGAATGGCGCGCTCTTCATCCTTTTCGGCGGTCTTCAACTCCAACAGACGCGCGCGTAAAATATTCATGGCGAATTCACGGTTTTGCCCTTGCGAGCGTTCGTTCTGACAGGTCACGACAATTCCGGTTGGGAGATGGGTAAGGCGCACAGCCGTGGCATTCTTTTGCACATTCTGGCCGCCCGCGCCTGAAGATCGAAATACGTCCAGTTTGATGTCGCCCGGGTTGATCTCCACATCGGCTTCATCCATTGAAACCTGCGGCAGGACTTCGATCAACGCAAACGAGGTGTGCCGGCGATGCGCGGCGTCAAAAGGGGAAAGACGCACCAAACGATGCACACCTTTTTCAGAGCGTAAATAGCCAAAAGCGTAACGCCCGCTGACTGCGATGGTCATACTTTTGATGCCTGCCTCTTCGCCAGGCGTGAAATCCAAAATCTCTACACGAAAACCCTGATCTTCCGCCCAGCGCAAATACATTCGCTGAAGCATTCCAGCCCAATCTTGCGAGTCCGTACCGCCCGCGCCCGCGTGGATGGCAAGAATGGCGTCGTCGTGGTCATATTTGCCAGAGAACATGGTAGCAAAAACCCGTTTATCCAAATCGGCTTCAAGGCTGGAAGTTTCGGTCTCCAATTCACCGCGCAAAGATTCGTCATCCAACTGCGCCAATTCGGTCAGGTCGCGTAATCGCTGTTTAATATAGTTCCATGCCTCAACTTCATCACGCAAAGCCGAAACAGACTTCATCACGCGCTGTGCGCTGGTGGAGTCATTCCAAAATTCGGGGTGTTCTATATCTTTTTCAAGCTGAGAAAGTTGAAGTTCCTTGCCCACCAAGTCAAAGACGCACCAATAGTTGTTGAGTCAGGTCAGTCGCGGCCTGCAAGCGGTTAATCAAATCCTGCATTGAAAACTCCTAGGTGTTCGATAAAATCCCATCTACAAAGGCATCGGGATCAAAGGGTTGCAAGTCTTCGGATTTTTCGCCCAAGCCTGCAAACAAAATTGGCAATCCAAGTTCGCGCTGGATGGCAAATGCCATGCCGCCGCGCGCAGACGAATCTAGTTTGGACAAAATAACGCCGGTCACATTGACGGCAGTTTTGAAAGCGCGCGCTTGTTGCAGGGCATTTTGTCCGATGGTGGCGTCCAACACCAGCCAAACTTCATGCGGCGCGCCGGGGAGCGCCTTGCCCACCACACGGTTCACTTTTTTCAATTCTTCCATGAGGTTGAAGCGGGTGTGCAAACGCCCTGCGGTGTCAATCAGAACGATGTCTACACTGCGGGCGACTCCGGCTTGAACAGCATTGAATGCCACCGCGCCCGGATCAGATTCAAAAGCGCCCGCAACCACCTCAACCCTTAGCCTGTCACCCCAAACCTGGAGTTGATCCATCGCTGCGGCGCGGAAGGTGTCGGCCGCCCCGAGCAGAATCTTCCTGCCTTCATTGTGGTAGCGCGCAGCAAGTTTTGCAATGGTCGTGGTTTTACCCGATCCATTGACACCGACCACCAGAATAATGGATGGTTTATGGTTCAAAGTTAAAGCGGGCGGTGTGGCAAGACGCGCGCGTAATTCCTGCCGCAGAGCAGCCAAAAGTTCATTGGCGCGGATCAAGCCTTGGGCGCGGGTGGTGCGCTTGAGTGAATCCAAAACGGAGGCGGCTGTTTCGATTCCCAAATCAGCTTGCAGGAGGAGCGCTTCGAGGTCATCCCAAGTATCACTGGTGATCTCAGACGTGCCAAGAATAGAGGCAATTTGCCCAAATGCGGCTTTGCTTGTGCGTGAAAGTCCGTCTTTCCAACGTGAAAATAAATTATTCATGAGCGGCGATTATACCCTGTCGGGCGTAATGCATCAGGGAATATATGTTATACTTTTTTGGCTCAATGAGGAAAATGGCTTGATCATCCCTCATTCAAATTACCACCCTGAATATATGTTTCAGGAAGTTTAGATAAGGAATATAAAAAAATGACAGCTGAACCTATTCATATTACGGATGAATCTTTCGAAAAAGATGTTTTGCAATCAACCCTGCCAGTGATTGTAGACTTCTGGGCGCCGTGGTGCGGGCCGTGTAAGATGGTTGCGCCGATCCTTGATAAATTAGCGCAGGAAATGGACGGCAAGTTGGTTGTAGCAAAGATCAACACCGATGAACACGCAGAATGGATGCAAAAATTTGGCATTCAAGGAATTCCGACCATGCTTTTTGTTTCAGGCGGCAAGGTGGTGCATCGTCAGGTTGGCGCGTTGCCAGAGCGCATGTTACGTGATGTGGTGACACAATTCATGGAAGTGATTAACCAGAATTAAAACTTTCAGAGAAGGAGTTGGGCTATGAAAAAAATGATTTTTTTGCTCACGGCGTTTTGTTTGTTATTAAGCGCGTGCGCGCCTGCCGCAAGCCAAACTCAGGCAACCAGCCCAGCCCCTTCTTTTTCAGAGGCAGATATACAAGCAACTGTGGCTGTACAGGTGCAACAAACCATTGAATCCCTGCCAACCCCCACGCTGGCTCCAACCAATACGCCTGTGGTCATGCCTCCCACAAGCGCGCCAACACAGCAGCCCTCTCCAACAGAAACTCAAACAGCGTTACCTACCCCTACAGGCGCTACAGTAACTTTAACTGTTGGCGTGGCTGGAACTTTATTACCCGTCACCGAAACGCCAAACCCCGCTTTGAGCGCAACACCCACTGGCGAATCGCAGTATCAGTACTATGGTACAATGCCGCCCAATCTTCCCTCTGGGAAAGTTTTTTTGTCCAACATGTCTAAGGCGGATGGTTACATTTCAATGCAGTGCACCACCAGTGATGGGTATGTTACGATCATTGAATACCCTGTGGGCGGCAGCGCAGTGAGCACAAGCGCTCCTGCCGGCAGGTATGTGTATGTGGCATGGGTTGGCGGTAAAAAGTTTACCGGCAACTTCAAACTGGGCAAATCTGAAGAAGTGGTCATAAGAATGTACAAAGATCGTGTTGAAGTAAAATAACAAGCATATAAATGGAGAAAAAATGTTGAAAAAAATATTACCTGTCATACTTGCGCTTACCGTTTTATTAACGGCTTGCGGAACACCAGCCGAGCCGACCATGGCTCCAGCAGACGTCCAAAGCACTGCCGTATCAGCCGCACAGACGATGGTTATTGCAACCCAAATGGCGATCCCAACTGCCACACCGTTGCCCCCCACTGAAACACCCAGCCCCACACCTTTGCCAACTTTCACACTCCAGCCCCTCATCCCAACTTTGGAACAATTAGTTCTGCCAACTGCCACTTCGGCCCCTTCCGATCCTGATAATTGTCTTAAGCCGTTAAATGTTGGAGAGGCTGGACCTACAAACCCGATGCGTATTGAAAATGCAACCACGGGCACAATCCAGTGGATGTCGTTGAATTTGGCGAAAAACGCTTTTGGTCAATGCGGCGCCTTGTCTTATAACAATATTGGACCCGGCGGCAAGAAAGTAATTAACTTACCCAAAGGTGACTGGTACATGTGGGCGGGAATTGTGTATAAAGATGGTCACAGCGGTAATGCCTCTGGCGGCTGCACCATCCGCATTGGCGATGAAGACATGCTGAGAATTCTTGTCAAAGACGAAGTCATTCGCTGTCTGCCATAAAACGAGAAATATAATTTTTATAAAAAGAGAAGCCGCATATTTTGCGGCTTCTCTTTTTATTTTTATTCCGTTGCGCGCCTTATGTTTGCTCCAAGGTTGTGCAGTTTTTGATCCACCCGCTCGTAGCCTCTTTCAATTTGACTAATATTTCGTATTTTGGAAGTTCCTTTTGCGGCAAGCGCGGCTAATAACAACGCCATGCCGGCGCGGATGTCGGGACTTTCAAGTTTTTCGCCGTATAGTTGCGTGGGACCTTGAATCAAAACGCGGTACGGGTCGCATAATATAATGCGCGCGCCCATGCCAACCAGTTTGTCTGTAAAATACATGCGTCCTGAAAACATCCAGTCGTGAAAAAGCACGGAGCCTGATGCCTGAGTCGCCATGGTGATGGCGATGCTCATCAAGTCAGTTGGGAAGGCGGGCCAGACATTTGTCTTGATCTCAGGCACCGCCCCATCCAGGTCAGAGGCGATGACGAGTGGTTGATCGGCTGGCACCAGCAGGTCATTTCCATCCACCTGCCAGTGGACGCCCAAACGATGAAAGATCAGCCTGATCATTTCAAGGTGTTGCACGCCTGCATTGTGAATGCGAATTTCTCCATGCGTGACAACAGCCGCGCCAATATAACTAACCACCTCCAACAAGTCGGGTCCAATCGTAAATTCGCCGCCTTTGAGTTGCGCCACACCGGTAATATGTAAAGTATTCGAGCCAATACCCGCTATCTTTGCCCCCAAAATATTCAAAAACTGACATACTTCCTGCACGTGCGGCTCGGATGCCGCGTTGCGGATCAGCGTCTCACCTTCTGCAAGGACTGCCGCCATGACTGCATTTTCAGTGGCGGTGACGCTGGCTTCATCCAAAAGAATATCTGCACCGTGCAAGCCTTCTGATTCAATTTCAAATACGCGGTCATACGTGACCTTCGCGCCCAATGCGCGCAATGCCAAAATATGCGTATCCAAACGACGGCGACCGATCACATCGCCGCCGGGGGGCGGCAGACGAAGACTGCCCGCGCGCGCCAGAACGGGACCCGCGATGAGGATCGATGCCCGGATTCGGCGACACAGGTCAGGGTCCAGATGAGAGGCGACCAATTCGCGTGTTGTAATCTGCCAGGTGGTTGCATCCAATTCCTCCACAACTGAGCCAAGGCTTTCGATCAATTTCCGCATGGCCTGCACATCTCTAATCTGCGGCACATTCCGCAGGATTACAGGTTCAGCCGTCAGCAGGCACGCGGCGAGCAAAGGCAATGCCGCATTTTTATTGCCCGATGGAGTCACCTCGCCGCGCAATGGGTGTCCACCTTCAATAATAAATTCTTCCATTGAAATCTCCTTTGAAATGTCTTGAAAATTGTAAGGCAGTTTCTAAAATTCGCCAAGAACATTGCAATTCACTGACACCAAAAACGACTTTGCATGGCAAACATAATTGGAATTATAATGAATCCAATGTCTACAACTTTGATAATATCCATACTATTCGGATGGCTTGCGGGATGGCTCGTAAACTACCTGGCCGATGTCCTGCCTGTCACGCGGCGTTTCAGCCAGCCCACCTGCCCGCAATGTGCTGCGCCCTTCTCCTGGCAGGATTATCTTTTCCATCGCGCCTGTTCAAATGGACATGCCCGCAAAACGCGCCTGTGGATTGTTCAAATCATCATCCTGGCGGCAAGCGTTTACACCGCAGTCAAACCGCCCGCAAAACTTGGCTATTTTCTTGGGCTGATTCTGATTATTTACTTTGGCGTGATTTTCGTGATCGATTTGGAGCACCGCCTGATTCTGCACGAGACCAGCATCTTCGGGGCTGTGTTTGGGCTGATAGTGGGTACCGTTGCCCATAAAATTTCGGCTACGCTGTTGGGCGGGCTGGGCGGGCTGTTGATCATGCTCACATTTTACGGGCTTGGCGTACTCTTTGCCCGAGTCCGCACCAAACGCCTGATCGCCATGGGACAGGAAGCAGACGACGAAGAAGCCCTCGGCTCAGGCGATGTGATCCTTGTCACCATCCTTGGGTTTATTGTTGGCTGGCCTTTGATCTGGCTTTGTCTTTTATACGGCATTCTGCTTGGCGGGCTTTTCAGCTTGGGGCTTATTCTCTGGCTCATTGTTAGCGGCAGGTATCACAAGAATGCATTAATGACCTTCATTCCCTACGGTCCATACTTTATCACCACCGCCGTTTTGATTGTTTACTTTCCCAAACTTCTCGAGCGGATTGTGCCAGGTTAAGTCACGCTACAATTCATCAGAATGAAACTATCTTTCTTCAAGTCTCCTAAAACAAATCGCGCGCAATCAGTTGTGGAGTTTATGCTTGCGCTGCCGGTTTTGCTGATGCTGATCTACGGCATCATCGAAGTTGGGCGCTTGATATTTATTTTTTCATCTGTTGCCAACGCTTCGCGCCAGGCGGCGCGCTACGGAGCGGCTTCTGGCGAAATTAACGACGTTGCTTTTTATCAAGACTGCGAAGGGATTCGCGCCGTTGCCAACCAATCAGCCTTCATCATCACCTTCGATAAGATCAACATCACCTACGACCGTGGAATCAACCCCGACGGAACCCCGATCCCAATTTCGGGCGTTGACCCAGACCCAAACGTAGACACATGCCCAATTGAAGACTTTACCGTACGCAATGGCGACCGCATCATCGTACAAGTCTCGACCACCTATGAGCCAATCCTGACACTCCTGCCGATTGACCCGCTTGAGGTTGTATCTGCCAGCGCGCGTTCCTTCTTGATCTCCATTCCCATCGTTGGAAACGCCCTGCCAACCGGATTCGCCGCCGAAACCGCCACGCCCTCCCCTGTTCCAACGGTAATCCCGCCCACCCGACCACCGACCATCGCGCCAACGTTCACAGCCACCTACATCCCAACTTCGATCAGCATCCCCAATGTAACACTGGCCGCCACAAAAACACTCGAAGCAACTTTTACAGCCACCAATACAGCGCGGGTTTCACCAACCGCCATGCCTAGCGCCACAGCCACCCAAATTAGTTGCACAGGATTAACAGGCGTTTCGCACGGTCCGCTCGTAATTGACAATAATGTTATGCGAATGAGCATCAACAACCAGACCGGTCACACGCTCACAACGGCGCAGATTTATCTGGAATGGAATCATGACACGGGGCACATTTCAGACAATGATCGTGGACTGCGCCTCAGGCAAATTATGTTCGACTCACAAGTGTGGAATGGCGATCTTCAATCTCCTTCAATTTATATTCCCGCGTATTACCCACGGATTCCGCAAGGCGAGTCGATCATCCAATTCATATTCCATCAAAGTTATGACATAGCCGATGGCACAGAAAGAATCATCGTCAGCATATCCAACCCCGGCTGTACCAACTATCCCGTAGACTCAAGCCACTAGACTTGGATGAAATCTGGAAATTACACTTCCAGATTCTAAAAAAATATTCTCTACCGCACAAATGTCGTTGCGAGCCCGATAGGGCGAAGCAATCTCCCGTTGTATGGAATATTTCTGGTAAAAAGAGGTTGCCACGCCGCCTAAGAACAAGTTGGGCGGTCAACGTCAAGGAATGAAAGAAATTTGGTCAATCAAAATGAAGTATTCAAGGAGACACAATGACTGAAAATCTCAACCCAGCATTACTCGTTCCAATCGAAAAGATTGCGCGATTTATAGAGACAGGGGATGAATCCCTGCTTTCAGCCTTCGCTAACAAGGGCGTAGTCATCATCGAAAATTTTGCGCCGCATCTTTTTGAAGGGGAAGATGCTGTGAAACGTTGGTCTCAGAAGATTTTGTCGTGGCACAAACCACCAAGTGACCTTGTACTCAAGCACAAATTTGGTACGCCTCAGGACATTAGCATTCACGATGACCTTGCCTTCTTATCCTTGCCTACACATTGGACAATTTCTGAAAATGGCAACAAACTCGAAGAAGATGGCGGATGGGCATTCGTACTAGTACAGGAAGATGGCGAATGGCGAGTACGTTCCTATGGATGGGCAGTCACATTTATAGAAGACTAGAAGGCACACTACTCTTGCAGAGAGGTGCCGCATAAAGCAAAAACCACCCAACAAAGCGTGCACCGACGCTGGGGATTCTGGCACGATTCCAAGCATTTTTCTACGCCTCAGCATTTTCCCAGTCGGACGGCGTCCCGCCGCCCGCCCCAGCGCGGGTAACGCAAACCGATCGGCGGCTTGCAACGACATAAATTTACGAAATGTACGGTAGAAAAAAAATAAAGGATCGATATAAATGCCCGTAATAAAAAGCAAGTTCAGACCTGCCCAAAGTGAGCGCGGACAAAGTTTGATTGAACTGGCAATTACATTGCCCATCCTTATCCTGCTATTACTCGGCACACTGGATTTTGGCATGGCAATTTTTTCATATTCGATGTTAAGAGATGCGGCACAGGAAGGCGCATTTTACGGCTCATTCAACCCAACCAACGTGGCAGAAATAGAAAATCGCGCCCGGAATATTTCACCGCGATCTGAAGAGGATGTATTTTCCTCCCCAATTCGATTAAGAGATACAGACTTGATCAAAGTCAAAATAAAAGCGCTGGGCGGGGCTTGCCAGGGCGTCCAGGACGGCGTAGCGAACACCATACAAGTCAACGTATCGTATAGATATCCAATACTCATGCCATTTGTTGGCCAGTTGATCGGCTCAAAGACAATCCCATTAACTGGAACCGCCACAAATGTTATTCTTCAACCCCAGTGCCCACCATGAATCCATTTTTCTCAAAACCACCCAAATATAAAAAAGGCGAGCGCGGTCAGGCAATTATCATAATTGTCTTTTCGATCATTGGATTGATCGGCATGACCTCGCTGGCAATTGACGGCGGCAACGCGCTGATAGATCGCCGCAGGACAGAAACCGCAGCATCTGCGGCGGCGCTCACGGCCGCCCTGACCCGCATTGAAGGCGGAGATTGGCGCAGCGCGGCGCTCGCCACCGCCAACGCAAACGGATACAACAACGATGGCATCTCAAGTCTCGTTGAAATGAACACCCCCCCGCTCAGTGGACCCTATGTAGGAAATTCTGAATACATCGAAGTGATCATCACCTCACACCTCGACACCTATTTTGGTCCTGTAATCGGCGTTCCAACGGTTACCAATGTAGCCCGCGCCGTTACGCGGACAAAACCATCAGAATACGGAGAAATGTTTGATGGCTACGCGCTAGTAAGCCTCGCGCAACACAGCCAATGTGAGGAAGACCAAAGAAGATCATTCTGGATCCACGGCGAAGCCACACTCAGCCTGACGGGCGGGGGAATTTTCGTCAACTCAGACAACACCGATTGCGCCTTCATTCAGTTTGGCAGCGGCAGTGTTAACATTCAGGACGAAAGCCCAATCACAGTCGTCGGCGGCGAGCAGATACAAAAAACAAAACTCATTACCCCATATCCCATACAAACTGGATCAGTTCCCATTGCCTACCCTCCCGCCTTTGAAATGCCCAAAGTAGGCTGTGGTTCCAATGTCGCCACAGTGGATGAGTTGACCGGCACCTTTATGACAGCCGGCGCATGGGATGCTGGCGAGGAAGAATTCCCCCCCGAAGGAGTTGTCAGCCTGGAAGCCGGCGTATACTGCATCAGCGGCGGCGACGTTAACATAAAAGGCGGATCGCACCTGGAAGGCAAAAGCGTACTGATCATCATTGAAGATGGAAACTTTTTAATCGGCGGCAACTCTCAAATTACATTAACCGCGCCCCAAACGGGTCCCGCAAAAGGGCTGGTACTCTACATGCCCATCAAAAATCAAGGACGTATTGCCCTAAACGGCGATTCCAACTCTCGATTTCGCGGCACCATTCTAGCCCCAGGCGGGGATATTCGACTAAACGGAATGGATTCCAAATACGGGTATCACAGCCAAATCATCGGCAATATCATTGAAGTGGATGGGCAGGACAATATCGTCATTACTTACACAGATGAAGAAAATTACGATGCCTATAAAATGCCAGAGGTATTTTTGAGCCAATAATTCTGCGCAGGTCAAATTTTTAATTTGACCTGCTTACAAATCTGTTAACGTTACAAACCAAATGCATGGTTCCTTTTGCCTTTGCAATGGTATATAATTATTTATATCGTAATCGCTGTCGAACCCCATCACACCATATCCCCCATTTCTTCATTACAGCCAAACAGCAAATATCCGCTCACTGCCGGTACTTATGTCGGGTTTCTATTTTTTCTGACCGTGTATAGAATGATTTATTATTTTTGAGGATGAGATGCAAAAGGCGTTACAAAAGATAGTTTCATTGTTTACAAAAACCACTCCTCTGCCGAAAAAGAATACGCGTAAATCGAGAGGACAAAGTTTGGTGGAGGTTGCAATTGCCTTCCCAATACTCATTATGTTGTTTACCGGCATGGTGGAATTTGGCTTTATATTAAATTTTTACCTTTCATTATTGGATGCCACCCGCGACTCGGCGCGCCTTTACAGCGGCGGCGATCCATTCACATGGAATCCGGATATTGTAAAAAATCCACGTGGAGCGGATGAATTTTATTACGAGACGGCCTTCTTGGTGCAAAGAACGCTTGACCCGCTAATAGACGACGCATCCTACCGTGGGCGTAGAATCGTACTTGACCCGCTACTTGATGATGTAATCGTCTCTGTCTACAGTTCAAATGGAACCACCACATTACCTCGGCGAGCCGCAGGACCTTATCATTTATTTAGCAATGGCAGGTATGTATCCATTTTCACAGCAACGGACATTGCCAATACCCGCGTTAGTGGAGCGCCCAATGCGGGCGTTCTGATGGTTGAAGTTCATTACAATTATCACCATGTTCTGTCATTACCGTGGATGACAGCCTTCCTGCCCAACCCGTTGCATTTACGCGCCTACACCATCATGCCCATTCGCGCGGCGGAACCTCCTGAAACAGCCTCACCTTAATAACTGACTGATAAAAAAAATGAAAAATACACTCGAAAAAATTCGCAAAAACTCAGAACGCGGACAAGCCATTATCTTGATCGCGGCTTCAATTGTGGGTCTGGTTGCCATCGTTGGCTTAATGGTTGACGGCGGCATTCTGTTGATCGAATATGCGCGTTTGAAACGCGGTATTGACTCGGCATCCATTGCCGCCGCTTCACAATTTCGCAAGCCTTTACCTGACCCAACCGCCGCTGCCGCCATGGGAAAAGCCATGGAAGATGCGGGAAGAGAATTCCTCAAATTTAATCAGTCTGATGCAGAAGTTACCATCTTTACCTGCCGCTACCCGGGAACAAACCACGACGACGCCCTCTGCCCAGCCAACACCGGCGGAATATCGCGCAAACTGGTACGCATCACCGCCCGCCGACACGTGAATTTTGGATTTATGAGAATCGTTGGCATGAATGGGACAGATATTACAGCCTCATCCATCGGTGAAGCCGCCTCGATTGACTTGGTGCTGGCAATAGACACATCCAGTTCCATGGCGTATGAAACCACGGGGTTTAAAGACACAACCGAACAGGTTCGGGATGGATTGGGTGGATGGAGAGCCCCGGACCCAGACCGCTCAGATTCTGAAGTCCTTGGCGTACATGCAGGGGACAACCCCATTGCTTGTAACAATGACCCGCTGCGCAGATGCGAACCCATGGGAACCGTAAAAGGCGTAGCCGTGGATTTTGTTGACCAATTATTTTTTCCCTATGACCGCGTAGCGCTAATCGCCTTCACTGGGCAGGAAACAGATGGAACTGCTGTCCGCGAGCCGTTTCGAATGTTGCCTTTTAGCGATAATTACACCGACGACGGCAACCCAGCCACAAACGACGAAAACACCGAAATTCAATCAGCCATCCGCCGTTTAATTGTCTTCCAGCCCAAAGTTTGCCCATCCGATGGAAGCACTCCGCTGGGACCTTGCCTTGCCTTTAATATCGACCCGAACGGCGTCCCATATTACAATAACCAAACCTGCCTGCCCTATCAATATGGCACAAAAGATTCGGATGGAAACCTCTTAACAGACGGGAGCGGCAACGTCATTTTTGACCCTACCAGTTGCGGAGCCAGTAACATTGGCGGCGGTCTCTTTATGGCAGGCGACGAATTTGCAGATGCCCGCCAGGACTCCTTTTGGGTTGTCATTGCCCTAATCGGCGGACCTACCAACGCGGCGGTCACGCCAGATAACGCGGCTGGGCTATGCCCGCCGAACACGTGGGACCTGCCCGGCGGCGCTGGTTTTTGCCGTGATCTTAATACAATGCCGGCTACTTTTGTTCTACCGACAAGCAACATGAATGATGCCGCGTCAAAAGCTTACGCGACAGCCTTTAACTGGGCAGCCGCTTATGATTCGATCACCACCACGCGCCACACCAACCACGCGCCACACCAAAACCGAAGCCGCTTACGATGCAGATGATTATGCGCGCGACGGCGCCGACCATATTACCTCTCGCACTACCGGACAGGGCGCAACCTTATATTCAATCTGCATGGGCAGTTACTGCCGCGCTTATCCAAACATCTACGACCCTGCCTCCGCCGAACTTCTTGGGCGGTATATGGCTGAACATTCGGGTGGCGCGAATGCCAATCATGGCTTATACTTTTATTCAAATAATGCCGCCGGACTGACTGGTATTTTCGACGATATTGCCGAGAATATCTTTACCAGAATTTCTCAATAAGTCACCTTACGCGCTTTAGGCGTGTCACCCTGAGATAACCGTAGAGGTTCTTCGCTCCGCTCAGAACGACACCATGTAAAGTGAGGCAATAAGCCACTGTTACGGAAATTTTTCCAGAAAACATCTGGATAATTTGCTTGAAAATCCTATTTGGATTGCAGTTTTTATCGTAAAGAATATCTTTATCTACAAAGCATTTTCGACTTTTTATTCAAGGGTAGTCCTATGAAAAATATTTTTAGAATGTATCAAAAAAAATCTGGTCGTAAAAATGCGCAAGGCATGATTGAGTTTGCTCTTGTATTGCCAGTGCTGATGTTGATGGTCGTTGGGATCATCGAATTTTCGCGCCTGATGTTCGCCTGGATTATCATTGAAAACTCGACCCGTTTCGGCATTCGCTACGCCACAACGGGCAATTATGATCCAAAATACTGCGTAGACAGCGACGATGCTGACGCGGATGTTCCCACCACAGCCAGCAAAGCCTGCGCGGGCGAAAAAGCAACGGAAGAAATAGACGCGGCGCGCATCCCTTCCATTAAAGACGAAACCCGCCGCATTATTGTTGGCTTTCCTTACGATCTTGCTCTGGCAAATACAGAAGAAAACTATCTTAATGTTACGGTCTGTTCTGAAAGGGAGAATCTCCGCTGGTTTGAAGAACCCGTAATGAGCAGTCCAACCTACGCAAAATGTCACGACACTGAAGACGCAGGGGACTCAGGCGATATTGTGTATGTTGCGGCAGACTATAATTTTACATTCATGGTATTGCCCGCCCTTAGTAAACAACCACCCATGGTACACCTTGCATCCTATCGTCAAGGCACAGTGGAACAATTCCGCGGGTCACGAGCCATTAATACGCGCCTGCCGGGAAATCAACCTACGGCTACGTTTACCATTACCAACACCTACACCCTAACCTACACGCCTACCTACACGCCTACCTACACTTTAACGCCCACTCCGTCAGAAACACCCACGCAAACATCCACGCCGACCAACACCTACACGGCGACCTATACACTGACATCAACGCTCACCAGCACGCCAACACTCACCAGCACGCCAACGAAGACGCTTACGCCAACCATTTCACCCACGCCTACCAGTACCAATACGCCAAGGCCAACCAACACGCCTACCCTGACACCTGCGCCAAAGTGCAGCGACATTACATGGAAAAACGCAAAATATTCCAACGGAAATAGATTCCAAGCGGATATTGTCAATAATTCGCCTTACATAGCCTACCTAACCAAGGCAAGTTTGACTTGGAATACTGCTTATACAGGCTCTCCAAGTTACATGAAATTGGATTATTTCTACTTCGGCTCCAAATACTACCCGCTCAGCGGTTCGTGGGGCGCGACCATATCGCCAATCACGTACGATTCATCCGCCAAGCCCCCGTCCATCAACAATGGACAAACTCTGTCATGGCGCGCGTATTTCACAGGCACCACCGTCACGCTGTCAGGCTCGACCAGTGTCGCTTTAACTTTCCGACTTGGCTCCACTGTATGCGATCCTATTTACCCAAATACCAATAACAATACACCCACCCGTACGCCAACAAAGACCCTTGCGCCGACGAAAACCCGAACGCCGACGAAAACCCTAACGCCGACGAAGACATTCACACTCACATATACACCTACCCTGACGCCGACCATCACACCCACACTGACAATTACACGGACGCCGACCATTACACCGACACTGACAATTACAAAGACGCCAACCATTACGCCAACGTTCACCAAAACACTCACGCCGACCAACACGGCTACGATCACGCAGACATTCACGCTGACATCCACGCGTACTCAAACCAGTACCTACACACCTACCAGCACTGCGACGATTACACCAACATTCACGAAAACAAATACGCCAACCAATACGGTGACAAGCACCTATACGCCGCGCTACACGCCCACGCCCACGTCAACCAATACGGCGACCAAGACGAACACGCCGACCAAGACAAATACGCCAACAGAAACGAGCACACCGACCAAGACAGCTACACCTACGGATACGGCTACACCTACGGCGACCAAGACGAACACGCCGTTCCACACGCCGACCAAGACGCCGACACGCACGCCCACGCCCACGCCTACATTCAAGATTATTGAATAAGCGTTCAGTTCAAAATAAGTAAAAAATCACCAGCCTGAAAATGGCTGGTGATTTTTTTACGGTATAATCTCGGAAACTTATAAAAAAGGAGGTACAAAAGAAAATACGGGAAAGACAGCGCATGGACTTTGGGTTGTTAGTCAAATGGTCTGCTAGTTGGCTAGTTTGATGGTCAAAACAAAGTTGACGAGGACGAGGGTTCTCCATTTCACAATGGAGCCAATGACACCTCACCCTGCCCTCTCCTAAAGGAGAGGGTGAAGTGAAGTCAAAAAATCGAACGATCAGCGGAAGCCCTCCGGGTACGCCATACCCGTCATATCTTTCCCTCCAAAGGATAACCCAGCCCATAACACCCGCGAGCAATTGCGCGGTCAAAAGGCTGGGAGTGGCAAAAATACAAGTAATTGGTGATTGGTAAATGGTAATTACCAATTACTAATTACCATTTACCAATTCTATTTTCTCGGAGGACTCCCCTATGTGTGGAATCGTCGGATATGTCGGCCCGCGTGACGCGGTGTCGATCATCCTCAATGGCTTGAAAAGGCTTGAAT